>CALGKJ010000100.1 GCA_937930535.1 uncultured Clostridia bacterium | reverse complement strand
TTGTTGGGTTTGCAAAAGATAAAATTATTAGTATAAGTCCTATAACCAATGGTACAAACAACCATATATGCTTTTTCTTAACTTTAAAAAATGCAATAATTATTATAGAAAAAATAGTAGTTATTCCTACTATAAGACTTCCATTGATCAATAGCATTCTTGTGACATTTAATTCCTTTAACTCAGCGATATTTATAGCTATAAGAGGAGCTACAGCAAGTATAATTGATATTATAGAAATTATTTCTTTCGCTGCTGACAAGGTTTTGCAATGCATATATAAGTCCTAACTATAATTATCGATTCTGTCTTTTAATTCAGCTTGCTCATCACTAAGTTTTTTTTGTTGTATTGCTAAATCCTCTTGCCCTTTCTCAGCCTTTTTTATTAAATAATCACCAAGATTTTCTTTTCTTAGCCGTTCTCCATCGTACGTAAAGTAAATTGTTGCATTTAATTCTACATAGTTATTATTCATATGCTGATAAAGTTTACACATATTCTCTAAAAAGGGTAATCGTTCTCTATACAATCCTACCAAAAGATTGGTTTTAATAAATCCTTTTCTGTACCAGATGGTATATAAATATTAATCCACCCAAACCTATATAAATATATCAAGTCTTTTATGAATTCATTTTTATCTTTGAAGATCTTTTGACTATAAAGTTTAAAAATTTTATCAACATTATATATATCACCTGATTTTTCATCATATCGCTTCATAAGTGAAAATTTTTCGTACTCTCTTATGATATTAATAATCTCCATTATTTCGTCAGGTTCTTTAAATACAAAACTTGGCTCAAACATATGATTATAATAGCTTTCAAATACACAATACGACTCAGGATATCTCAGTCTTAACTCTTCCCTTTTTTCCTCCATTATTTGATTTATATCTATACCTTGCTCGTCCATCAAATACACCTCTTACCAATTTAGATAATAAATTCTATATAAAGATTATAGCAATAAAACTAGCAACTTAATATATATATTTTATCTTTAAGTAATTAATTTTCATTTGCAATCAAACAGAAAAACACCCCGAAGGGTGCTTCATACAATTGATTAATTATAAATCATATTAAGATTATCATTACCTAACAATACAACATACCAATTGTTCTTGGGAGTAGTGAGAAACTACATCAGGAGCTCTATCAATGGATTTTTCAAGAGTAGATTTTTTAATATATTCCTTTGCCTCTTCTCTTGAAATATTTAAATACTTAATTAATCCATCTTCTGCAAACTTGAATATACTTTTTTTCAGTTCTGCTTTATTCATCCTTACTCACACTCCTCTCATACACAATAGCATTAATTAATTCCTGAGGAACAAATTTTTTATAATTGTTTAGATGTAGATCTACGCTTATATTATCAACAATTTCTATATCATTATTCAAGCTTATTATATCAATAATTTCAAAACACTTCAATGCTTTTTCTGAACATATACACAATTGATAGTTCTTATAATCCATAAGATTACAACACTCAAGCACTTCTTTGCATGTCATTTCTCTTTTCCCATATAAATCCTTCAAAAACTTTTTATGTCTTTCTTTCAAAATATCCCAATGAAAATCTTCTATTATATTATATGCACCTGCTTCAATTTTGGGCTGAATTTCTGACATTATACCATCTGCAATAAAACTATAAACAAAGTCATATTCATTTTTATAAGGCTTTCTTGACCTACATTCAAAAACATGCTTTGCCCACTCTAAATCTGGTACTATATTAATTTTAAAATTCAATTTTTTTAACGCTTGAACATCTGCTTTAAATACCAAAATTTGATATTGCTCATTTTGTTTTGGCTGTTTTACAAATGCCCACTTTCTTGCTAATGCCTCACAAGGTGTTAAGTAAAAACCGTGAAATGCACAATCTAAATATGGTCTGCCTTTAAACTCCCATGGCTTTTTTCCTTTGATTTCACTAGCATCTTTATATATTACAATTTGAGAAAGCATTTCGTCATTAGATATAGGTGTACCTATTCTCCCATGATAATATAGTTCGGGTAGTTCCCCTAACAATTTATTCAAATATTCTATATTTTTTTGCAGAATCATTGATTTAATACTTCCTCTCCCAACTAATACAAGCTAGTAACTATATTATACCATATAACATTGTATCTTTAAACCCATAAAAAATAAGCACAGGCAGCCCCATGCTTATCTCAAAAACCCTATTCCATCAAATTAGTTTCAAGTATCTGCTCCATAGAAAAATCCTCAACACCTAGATAGTACACTGCTGTATCTATCATTGCTTCCATTGGCAGCAGTCCTATTATTTCGCTTCCTACTACTGTTACACCGTATCTTAGTGCTTCTATTTTTATAAGTTCAAAGGCTCTGTATAAAGCAGTTTTGGTGTAGTCAGTCATGTTCATGGATATTTGTACTATGCCTCTGTCCTTAAGCTCTATTCCTATAGCTTTGCAGTATCTTAAGCCGCCGTTTATGAATCTTACATTTTTAGCTATCTTATTGGCTACATCCATATTGTTTGTGTTTAGGTTCACATTGAAGGCAACTAAAGGCATTCTTGCGCCCACTGCTGTTGCTCCTGCTGTTGGGTGTATTTCAGGTCTTCCGAAGTCTGGTGCCCATTCTGGTTGTTTTATCTTGTCTATCATGCCTTCAAATTCGCCTTTTCTTACGTTTGCAAGGTTTTCTCTTTGAGGGCTTGTTGCTGCTTTTTCATAAAGGAATATAGGCAGATCAAATTTCGCTGATGCTTCTCTTGCCAGCTCCTGTGCCAGCTCAACTGCTTCTGTCATGCTGACATTTTTAACTGGTATAAAGGGTACTACGTCAACTGCTCCCATTCTTGGATGCTGTCCTTGATGAGTAGTCATATCTATTTCCTTTATTGCTGCTTCCATAGCTTCCAGCACAGCTTTTTTTACAGCCTTTGGCTCTCCTACTACAGTTACAACAACTCTATTATGATCCTCGTCCCTTTTATAGTCTAACAGCTTAACGCCGTCCTTACCTCTAAAAGGGTTTACGATTCTTTCTATTTTCTGTAAATCTCTGCCCTCACTAAAGTTGGGCACACATTGTATTATCTTTTTTGTATCCGCCATGTTATCCACCTTCCTCTGTATTATTTGTCAAATGCTTTGTTAACAAGGCTTTTTACTAAAGCTTCGTCTGGTATATAAGGTAATGTTATATGGTCTGTATCCTTGTTATTGTTGTTATATTCAATGCTTGTAGTGATTGAATTTTCATTTCTCGCCCATGCACGTCTTGCAACTCCGCCCATAACGTCCCAAGGCATTGCTGTTTTCAGTATATTGTCTGCTCTTTCACTTCCATCCAGCACCATTCCAAAGCCGCCATTTACGGATTTGCCTATACCAACACCGCCGCCGTTATGCAGTGCTATAAGACTCATGCCTCTGGCTGCGTTGCCTGCAAAGCACTGGGTTGCCATATCTGCCATTACATTACTGCCATCCTTTATGTTTGAGGTTTCTCTGAAAGGTGAATCAGTGCCGCTGACGTCGTGGTGATCTCTGCCCAGCATTATGGGTCCTACTTCTCCGTTTCTTACCATTTCGTTAAACTTTAATGCTATTTTGGTTCTGCCCATAGCATCCTGATATAGTATTCTTGCTTGTGTTCCTACAACCAGCTTGTTGTTTTCCGCATCTCTTATCCATACGTAGTTGTCTCTGTCCTGACCTCTTCTATTTGGGTCTATGCAGTCCATAGCCGCTTTGTCTGTCTTTATAAGGTCTTCGTGATTGCCGCTTAAGCATACCCACCTGAATGGACCGTAGCCATAGTCGAAAAGCATTGGTCCCATTATGTCCTCAACGTATGAAGGCCAGATAAAGCCATCCTTTTCGTCAATGCCGTTTTTGGATATTTCTTTTACCCCTGCATCGTATACAGCTTTCATAAAGGCATTGCCGTAGTCAAAGAAGTATGTTCCTTTATCTACAAGTGCTTTAATAACCTCAAAATGCCTTCTTAGAGTCTTGTCAACCAAAGCCTTGAATTTTTCTCTATCCTGCTTTAATAGCTGGGTTCTTTCCTCGAAGGTTATTCCCTGCGGACAGTAGCCGCCTTCATAAGCAGCATGGCATGAGGTTTGGTCGGACAGCAAATCTATTTTTATATTGTTTTCTACTGCATATTCCAATAAGTCAACTATGTTGCCATGATATGCAATAGACATAGGCTCTTTCTTTTCTATGTATTCTTTTGCAATATCAAATACTTCCTTAAGGTCAGAGGAAGCTCTTTTAACCCAGCCTTGGCTGTGCCTTGTCTGGATTCTGGAGTAATCAACCTCAGCGATGATTCCTACTCCCTTTGCTATTTCCACTGCTTTTGGCTGAGCTCCGCTCATGCCGCCAAGACCTGAGGTTACAAACAAATGACCTCTCAAATCCTTGTCCTCTGATATTCCAAGCTTTAGCCTTCCAGCGTTAAGAAGGGTATTAAATGTACCATGGACTATACCCTGTGGTCCAATGTACATCCAGCCGCCTGCGGTCATTTGTCCGTAGTTGGCAACTCCCATCTGTTCAGCTATATCCCAATCCTTTGGATTGTCAAACATTCCTATCATTAAGGCATTGGTTATTATTACTCTTGGTGCATCAGGCTTTGATCTGAATAGTCCCAAGGGATGCCCTGACTCTATAACCAAGGTTTGTTGGTTTGTCATAACCTCTAGGTATTTCTTGATTAGTCTGTATTGCATCCAGTTTTGGCACACCTTGCCTGTTTCTCCGTATGTAACCAGCTCATAGGGATAAAGTGCCACATCAAAATCCAAATTATTGTCCATCATAACCTGAAATGCTTTGCCTTCAATGCAGTTGCCCTTATATTCATCTATAGACTTTGCTTTAATGTTACCTTCAGGTCTAAAGCGGTATCCATAGATTCTTCCTCTAGTAAGCAGCTCCTCCATAAATTCAGATGCTGCTTTGTCATGCATCTCTACAGGAATATAACGAAGTGCATTTTTTAAGGCTGTTTCAGTTTGTGATTTAGTAAGCTTAAAGCCTCTGTCGGGTGCTCTTCTTATTCCTTCTATGAACCTTGGATACTCAGGCATTTCACTATCCAGCTTTATGGTCATTGCTTGAGAAATGTCATAGTTTGTAACCATAGTGTCCTCCTTGATATATATATTTGAACAGCAAGCAATACGAATATGCAGAGAAACAACTTCATAATTTAATGTTTCCAGTTGTTTCTCACAAAGAGCTTAGAGACTTTTAGTTGAAAATATTTTCAACTTTAAAGTGTCTTAGCTATAATGATACGTATTGCCTTGCTGTTTTTTATTTTAGAACAATCCTGTTATTACGCCTTTTTCGTCTATGTCAATTTTTTCAGCGGAGGGAACCTTTGGAAGTCCCGGCATAATCATTATTTCCCCTGTTAAGCATACTATGAAGCCAGCTCCTGCTGATACTCTTACTTCCTTTACAGTTATCTCAAAGTCCTTTGGTGCTCCTAAAAGATCAGGGTTATCTGATAATGAGTATTGAGTTTTTGCCATACAGATTGGAAGCTTATCCAAGCCAAGCTCTTCTAATCTCTTTATTTCTTTTTGTGCCTTTGCAGTAAATATAGCACCCTTGCCGCCATAGATTTCTCTTACTATTGTATTTACCTTGCAGGGTATTGAGGCTTCCATTTCATATATCGGCTTGTAGTTTGAAGCTTGCTGCTCAACTAAGCTTACCAGCTCGCGAGCCATTTCTGCTCCGCCTTCTCCGCCTTTTGCCCATACTTCATTAAGTGCTACTGCTACATTAGCTTCCTTGCACTTTTTAATTAAAAGCTCTATTTCTGCATCGCTGTCGTTTATAAATCTATTTACTGCTACCAATACAGGCAAGCCGAATTTTCTGATGTTTTCAACCTGTTTTGCCAGATTTGCAAAGCCCTTATCCAACGCTTCAAGATTTTCTTTTCCAAGCTCTGTTTTCTTAACTCCGCCATGCATCTTAAGTGCTCTTATAGTAGCAACTATAACTACTGCATCTGGCTTTAAACCGCCATATCTGCATTTGATGTCAAGGAACTTTTCTGCCCCAAGATCAGCACCGAAGCCCGCTTCTGTTACAAGATATTCTCCAAGCTTTAAGCCAAGCTTTGTAGCCATTATACTATTGCAGCCGTGAGCGATGTTTGCAAAAGGTCCGCCGTGTATGAGTGCAGGTGTATTCTCTAGTGTTTGTACCAGATTAGGCTTAATAGCATCCTTAAGCAGCAGTGCCATTGCACCATGTACATTCAAGTCTGATGCTGTAACTGGCTTTCCTTCTGTTGTGTAAGCTACAAGCATTCTTCCTAATCTTGCCTTTAAGTCCATAAGGTCATAAGATAGGCATAGAACAGCCATTACCTCAGAAGCAACAGTTATCATAAAGCCGTCCTGCCTTACAAAGCCGTTAGCCTTGCCGCCCATTCCTACAACTACTTCTCTTAAAGCTCTGTCATTCATGTCCAGAACTCTTTTCCATACTATTTGTCTTGCATCTATATTAAGTGTATTTCCATGATTTATATGATTATCTATAGCTGCTGCCAACAGGTTATTGGCAGTAGTTATTGCATGCATATCTCCTGTAAAGTGAAGGTTTATGTCTTCCATAGGAACAACTTGAGCATATCCGCCGCCTGCTGCTCCGCCTTTAACTCCAAATACAGGTCCTAAGGATGGTTCTCTTAGAGCTATTACAGCTTTTTTACCTATTTTGTTTAAAGCCTGACCCAAACCAACTGTTGTAGTGGATTTTCCTTCTCCTGCCGGAGTTGGGCTTATTGCTGTAACTAAAATCAACTTTCCGTTAGGTTTATCCTTGAGTCTATCGAATATATCAAGGGATATTTTCGCCTTGTATTTTCCGTATAACTCAACCTCGTCTTCTAATATGCCCCAATCCTTTGCCAGCTCTGCCACTGGTCTCATTTTGGCGTCCTGAGCTATCTCTATATCGCTCGGTACTTTAATTTCCATAATTTTATCCCCTTTCTTACCCTGTTTTCAACTTTAACTTTCCCTAATATCAATTATATATAAGTTCCGTCACCAAATCGTCTAATTTTTCCTTGTATTAATGAAAATATATATTCTTCATCATAAAATAGACTGTTATACATATAGAGTATAGATTGAAAAAAAATTTTTAAAAATTTCAAAAAACCTATTGATAATTAATAATAATTATTATATAATCATAATTGTAAATAATAAATGCAGATTATACCAAAATAACTTTAAAAATATAAAATAAATTTGTAAACATAATAAGGAGGAATATCAAAATGAAAAAATTTGTATGTACAGTATGTGGTTATATTCACGAGGGAATGGAAGCACCTGAAAAATGTCCAGTATGTAAGGCTTCAAAGGAAAAGTTTATTGAAAAGACTGACGAGGAAATGGCTTGGGCTGATGAGCATAGAATAGGTGTTGCAGCAGATGTGGATGCTGGTGTTATAGAAAGCTTAAGAGCTAATTTTGTAGGTGAATGTACAGAGGTAGGCATGTATCTGGCTATGAGCCGCCAAGCAGATAGAGAAGGCTTCCCTGAAATAGCAGAGGCTTACAAGAGAATCGCCTTTGAGGAAGCAGACCATGCAGCAAAGTTTGCGGAGCTTTTAGGCGAAGTCGTTTTGGCTGATACTAAGAAAAATCTGGAAGCGAGAGTTGCAGCAGAGCACGGCGCATGTCAAGGCAAGAAGGATCTGGCTACACTTGCTAAAAAGCTGAACTATGATGCAATCCATGATACAGTGCATGAAATGTGCAAGGATGAAGCAAGACATGGTCAGGCATTTAAGGGGCTTTTGAATAGGTATTTTGGTAAGTAAGAGCTTATGGCTGTTTACCATTAGATATCAATAGTTTTAAATACTGATATAATATAAAAATGAGGAATGTGGTCGATAACTACATTCCTCATTTTTATATTATATTTCCTGATACTATGTTATAGAGAAACAACTTCAAAATTAAAACTTTCCTGTTGTTTCTCACAAAGAGATTAGCAACTCTTAACGAAGAATATTTTGAGTTTTAGAGTTGCTAATCTATAGTAGATGTAAAATCTTTATCGTTATTTACATTGAAAGTACATTTTTCATAGAGCTTGCCATTTTACAATATACTTATAAACATTTTCAATTGGTCCATATCTTCATTTTGAAACTTCTTTATATCCATTGGTACTGCTACATATATGACCTTTACTACATTACTATCGACTATAGGTGCAGCAATTATTGAATTCCAGTAAGGAACACCTGTAATTTCATCAAATCCTGCTACAATGTCCCAATCAATTGTACAAACAGTTGATTGGCTTTTTATAACAGACTGCACTATTTGTTTGTTGTACTTAACTACTGCTTTTTTCTCTTCCTGTTCTATTATCTCTACAAGCCTTTCATTAATAGCATCTTCCGTAACCTCAAACAAAATTGCAAAATGTCCCTGCAAAATTTGAAGCATAGCTTTTATTATATTTCTTGTGTTATCTAAATGCTTAGCAGGTATTTTAACAATGTCTAGCAAATTCAACAACACATTCATCTTTTCAGAGTCTGATTTTTTATTATTTACAGTAAATCCTTGCCCATTATTTAAATACGAATCCGAGTAGTCTATTTGTTCAGTTATTTCATATTCATCTGATTTTTTGCTTTCATGTATATTTTTCTTTTTCAGGTATTCTTGTATTTTCATATTATCAGAAACAATCCTTTGTATATTAAGTGCTGAAATTTTAAAAACCTTACTTAGCTTTTTTATATTTTCCTGCTGCAAACAGTTGATTTCATTATAAGCCTCAATATAAATATAGCCAAGTATATTTAATTCTTTCGATGTTATATTCCCTTGACACTGTTCTGCCATGATGTTTCCGATATTATCTATTAGTATTGGTATACAAATTGCTGCTTTTATATGTTGTTTATGTTCCATAAATCTAGTTTCACGATCATTGCTATCCAAAATATTAAATACAACTGGGTTTTGCCTGCTATTTGATAACTCAAAAATCCTCAAGTCCAATGGCTTATTAAGTTTTTTGTCATTAGCCGCTAACACAAATGATTCATCATTGATATCAGAGCTAGTTATGATTACCCTTGAGCCAATCAACTCCAAAGCAATATATTGACATATTAAAGACAAATTGAAGGAAGCTTCCATCTGTAAGTTTTCCATCAAAGCTTCAATGCTTTCTAAGTAAAAATCATTTTTTATTTTTTGTATGGATTTGGCAGCTTCTACAAGCTTCTGTAAATGTCTATTTTTAAAACCAAGTTGTAATTCATGGATCTGCTCAAGCCCCTGATAGTTAGTAATTTTTTTCTTTTTTAATGCCTTTTTTTTGTTATTGAGATTAAGTATGCTTAAAAAGTTCTCCATAGGTTCTAAAAAATTATGCATTTTCAAAAACTGCATTTGTAGTTCTTGGGGTATGAAAGCTATAAATCTTCTTAATTCCTTATATGCATCTATATAAAAATACGTTCCCTGATAATACAGCTCCTGCTTAAAAAACAAATCCGCTATTTTAAGTCTTATTTTTATTACTAAATAGCTGTAATTCTTTGAAATTGTAGTTTCCAGCAGTTCCATAAGTTCTCTTATGCTTTCTTTACGACTTAAATATAAATATTTTTTTATTAAAATTACGATACTTTCATCATAAAGCTTATATCCCTCTGTAGAAATATCCTCAAGCAATTTAAAAGCACTCTCTGTCCAGCCTAACTCAAACATTAGTAATGCTAGTCTGGTCTGCGTAAATACTAATTCAAATTTATGTATATTTTCTTTTTTCAAAATACCAATAATTTTATGTAAATCAGTCTCTTCAATACTATTTTTTTGTATGGCTGGGACTAAAATATTGTAAATATCTT
>CALGKJ010000099.1 GCA_937930535.1 uncultured Clostridia bacterium | reverse complement strand
CAGAAGGACTTGGTTTTTAGACTAATCTTACAAAATTACTTATAGATACCCAACTCTAAAACTTAAACTTCTCTATTTCTGCCTTAAGCTTGTCTGCACGTTCCTTTGATTTTTCCACTTGCTGCATAACAGCATCCGAATTCAGATTAACTTCTGCAACCTTACTTGCTATATCCGAGGTTCCGCTAGCACCTGTGTTAGCCGCGCTTGCAACTCCGTCAATAGCTGCTATAACACCTTCTACGGATGCCAAAAGCTCCTCTGAGGTTGAACTGAATTCTGCTACTAAATCATCAACATATTTTGCATCCTCATTATACTTATCTGCAACCTCAAGCATGGTTCTATAGTCACTATCTACATCCGTAGCCATAAATGTCAGCAAATTGTTTGAGCTTGAAGAAAGATTATCTACAGATGTAGTTACTCTTGTTGTCACATCTTGTATTTTCATTACGTTTGTCTTGGATTGCTCAGCAAGCTTTCTAATCTCATCTGCTACAACCGAAAAGCCTCTTCCTGCTTCTCCTGCTCTTGCTGCCTCAATGGCTGCATTAAGGGCTAACAGATTAGTCTGATCTGTTATCTGCATTATTGAATCAGATAGGATATTAATTTGGTTAACCACCTTAGAATCCTCGATTGCTCTTTCCAATTGTTTTTTTGTATTCACAAATATTTCAAATGCTTTCTTTTGAGCCGTATTTACATTTACCTTGGTTTGCTCCGCTCTGGAGCTTATTTCTCCAACTGCAAAGGTGGCTTCCTGAGATCTTTCTGCTATAGACTGTACTGCGCCTTCAATACCTTGACATGTTGCCGACATTTCCTCTGAGGAAGCAGCCGTTTCTTCCATGCTTGCCGCCAGCTCCTGCGTTGTTGCCGATACATCCTTAAGATTATTATTCAAGGTGTCCATATTGCTCATAGCACTTTCTACTTCATGCTTAATACTTTCAGATTCATTTTTAATACTTTGTACCAAGTGCTTCAAAGAGTTTCTCATGTCATTAATTCCATTGGCTATAGTACCTATTTCGTCCTTTCTTAATAAAAGCTTTGCATCCATATCTACTGAAAAATCACCTTTTGCTATAGCATTTAGATATTCTGAAGACTTTTTAATAGGTCCTGATATACTTACAGAGCTTATTGAAACTAATAAGAAAGCAATAACAACCAGTCCTAAACCTACAAATAAATTTCTATTTTGAGTGCTGTTAATAAAAGACATTGCATCCACTTTATTTTCCACTGTGATTACTGCCCATTTAGCAGATTCTCCCGGAAGTGATATACTCTGGTATGCACTGACCACTTCTATACCGTCATTGTCTTTATAAGCTGCTACTCCCGATTCGCCGTTTAGTGCCTTTTCTGTTATTTCCTTGAGTTTGTCAGGTACAGTTATCTCCAACTGCTCCGTCACTTGATTTCCGTTTTCGTCCTTTACAACATTTCCACTTTCATCCTTTTTAAGAACAGTTTTTGTATGTGTCTTATAATTATAAAGCTCAGATATTTGCACTTTATCAGGATGTGCTATTACAACTCCCTCTCCGTCAATTAGAAAAGCATATTTGCTTCCTTCACTATATTTTTCTACAATATTCTGAAGAGCATCCAGCTTAATATCCGCTCCCATTATTCCTGTAAAAACCTCATTTTCATCACGAATTGGTATAAATACGGATGTTACAGGCACATTTCCAGTTAGAGAAAAGTAGGATTTGCTTACAAAGGGTTTTTGATCCTCTTTAATTTTTATAAACCACCATCTGGTAGCACGATTTCCCAAATCCCCCTTGGATCTGGCAGTCTGCATACCATCAAGACCCTGAACATATAACAAATCAAAATATTGATGTCTATCAACTATATTAAGCAACACTTGCTTCTGCTCCTCTGGTACAAACCTCTTAATGTCATTGTTTAGTGTAATTTGCTCAGTTGTGGAATAAGCCTGTTGAATAAATGCCGATACTTGATCCGAAAGGGTGCTGGCTAGTGTTTGATTATTTTTTCTTAACTCTTTTTCATAATCCTTACCCATATAATAGCTATTTGTAATATTTGATATTAAAAACGGAACGATTATTAATATAAAAGTAATAACAACCAATTTACTTCTTATTGATCTCATATTACACACCTCCAAATAATTTGTATTATTTATTCTAAATCCCTTTTTAAAATCTGTATAAATAATAGTTGTAAACTATAAATCAATTATTTGTAAAACTCCCTACTGATACTCTTGTGAATAACACTCAAGACTACACTAAAAAAACTGACACGAAATAGTTTGTCCGATATGAATTTTTCAAGGTTCGACTAAACTTGATGAATAGCATCTGTGGTTTTTCTTAAGAAAGCAGCAGATATTTCTTTAAGTTGCTTTGTGCAAATAACAAACTAATCTTACATTTATGCCATACACCATTCCACTATTCGAGTAAATATTACATTTTCTTTAATTATATTATATATCTTATAGGCCTATATTGTAAATTGTATAACTGAAATTTAAAAGCATTCCAATTTATTGTTACAATAACTTATTTTATATAAAATTACATGATATTCTATTAATCAAACATTTCTTATCATTATTTTAGGTTTCAAAATGAATAAAAAAGCCTTCTGATACTCAATAATTATTATCAGAAGACTTTTTACCTTTGCTAAGCTTTATTCCAGCGTTTTAATTTAGGAAAATACTCTTTCATTATGCTCCTTGCCTGATCCTCTGTCATGTTTGCATTAGCCTTTACCATATGAGGAACACAAACTTCAATCATTTCGTCCATACTAATATTAGCTGTAAATGCTCCATCTTTAAAGCAATAGATGCAATAGTCCTCATTTTTACTTCCATCTGCATTTGTTCCGTAAAGATTTTCATTACCAGCCATAGGCATAGCACAGCTTTGACAATAACGTACTTCTTCCATTTCAGCCGCTCCTTTATGTTTATATTATGGCTTCAAACCACAATTTTATTATAGCAAGCTAAGTTGACAGCAGTATGTCATATTATACTATACTATTTATATTTTTCTAATGCTTTGTTCAGCATTTGTATAACATTATTACGCACATGCTGCGGTTCTAGTATTTCAACATCATTTCCAAAGGATAAAATATAACTATATATCCAATTGCTTTCCTGAAAGCTTAGGGTAACAGTAAATGTACCGTCAGCATTTTTTTCTACTTTATCCTCAGGAAACTCGTCATATATTCTGTAAGCAAGTTTCGGTGAAAACAATAATTTCAAATGCACCATGGGTTCTGTACTATCAAAGGTTAATTGGGATGCCGTTTCGGCAGGTATTTGTCTTTCGAAGGTTTCTTGTGTTACTTCAAAATCTCTGATACGTGTAACCTTAAATATTCTATAATCATTTTTCATTCTGCAAAAAGCATGCAAATACCAGCTTTGTCCCTTAAAGATAAGCTTTAGCGGCTCAACTTTTCTGGTTGTTTTTTCTTCATAGGAACTATAATAATTAAACGCAACCACTCTTGAGGATAATATAGCATTTTTTAGAATATCAAATCTGTTCCGTTCATTAACATCATTACCCCAATGAGAAAAATCAACATGTATCCAGCTTGAGCTTTGCTTATTAAAAAAAGTACTAAGCTTATTTAGTACCGGCTGTACATTTAAGTACTTAAATACATTCAGACTTTGCAGGCTTATTAACAGTTCATTTTGTTCTTGTTCTGAAAGCATTGATTTGTTTAGCACAAAGCTGTCAAGCAGACTTATTCCGCCGCCCTTGCCTTTGTTGGTATAGATAGGAATTCCTGCCTCTGAAAGTGTATCCACATCACGATATATTGTCCTCACTGATACCTCAAACTGCTCTGCAAGCTCCTTGGCAGTTATGCTTTTTCTATTTAGCAAAATATATACTATCTCAAATAACCTGTTTATTTGCATATTAATCACCCGAGTATATTATAGCATAATAATATGACAGCAGTATGTCATATTATTATGCTATAAATCAAATATGGAAACATACTCAACAGGACTGAATTTGACTATTCCAAGTTTTTCTATTGTAATATCAAAGGGGCTGAATATGTCGCTTAATACCTCTATGCTTTGCAGAAGCTTTTCCTTGCTTAGTTCAATTGCTATTGTACAATGGGGTATCCAATTATCTGGTATATAATAATTCCAGGCGAATTCGGCATACTGTTTCAAGCCCTCGTAAAGCTTGTAATGTATATCTAGCAGTTCGCCTGTAACCTTTGGTGCTAAAAAAGCAACCCCCTCATTTGTATTAAACATCCCAATATTTGACACTATGAGCTTGAAGGGTTTTAGTGTTTTTGCATAATCTTCTACGCTATTTATAAAGTTATCTAAATCGTATAAATCCTCATCGTAAATGGCTAGCGTAATATGCGGTCTACTATTGGAGTCATGCATAAGCTTATTGATATTATTGTCATAAAGAAGCTTCCACATATCTCTAATGATGATTTCGCTATTTTCGTCAAAATATAATACTATAGCATATCCCATATTTTTTACTCCTAACAATGGTTATTATTTTTTATATTATGTTGCTTTACTTAACAATGCAACGATAGGCTCAATTGCCTTTTTATTTGTCCAGTCTACTGGTCGACCATAGGAAGCAAGCATTCCTATTTCGTCATTTGTTCTATTTTCTTTTTTCTTAAGCTGAATCTTGGTTTTTAATAAAAGCATCAATATTTTGTCAAGGAAGTTCAGCTTCTTAAAGTCAAAGCCTCCACGCAAATGAAAGAAATTCACTTTTTCCTTCATCTCGTCTGTGAAGTTGCTGTTTTTTACTTCCTCTACTGCCTCTGGATGTGCTGGCGATGCACCTACAGAAAAAACTATTATTTTCTTATTATTCAACTTGTCGAAGTTATTTCTTATAAGAGATATACCAAGTATTCCTATAGCGTACATGGAGCCGCCGTATACTATTGTATCATATTTCAGCAGATCGTTTATGTTTGTTTTGGTTGTTTCTATTATATCGCAGCCTGCCTGCTCAGCAATCCACTGTGCGTATTGCTTTGCACTTCCGTATTTGGATTGATATACTACTACTGTTTTGTTTTGCATGGTTGTCCTCCTGATTTTATATTGTAGTTTATAGTGAATATGGAAAAAAATCAAGTTAGTATTGCTTGTAAACTCAATAAAGTCAGTTATATTTATAGATAAACAACTGGATAAATTCAATTTTGAAGTTGTTTATCTATAATAA
>CALGKJ010000098.1 GCA_937930535.1 uncultured Clostridia bacterium | reverse complement strand
TATCTGTTTATAACTTAATTTAAGACGCTGTTGATATTTTTATTTTATTATATGATTTTATACTATATATTAACAATTTAATAACACTTTTATTCATAACCATTATATATATATTATTTAGTTTTAATTGTGTACAAATATGTTGATATATTGTTAAGGAGGTCTATTATGAATCCCCGTATTAGCGAAATTTGGGACAAGACTCTGGAAATAATTAAAGTAGAGCTTACAGAGGTAAGCTTTAATACATGGCTTAAAGCTATACAGCCAGTCTCAGCTAGTGAAAATACCTTTAATTTTTCTGTTCCCGATGACTTTACAAAAGGAATTCTTGAGGCTAGATACGTTACTCTCATCAAAAATGCCTTAAAACAAGTTACATCTATCTATTATGAAATTAAATTTATAATTTCATCTGAGGAAAAGGCTGAAGATTTGAAAGAAGAAAAATTACTAGATGCACCTGACGAGCAAGTGAATATGTCCCTGAATCCAAAATACACCTTCGATACCTTTGTCATAGGTAATAGTAACAGACTTGCTCATGCTGCTTCCGTTGCAGTTGCTGAATCACCTGCAAAAGCATACAATCCTCTTTTTATATATGGGGGTGTAGGACTTGGAAAGACTCACCTTATGCATGCCATAGGGCACTATATACTGAAACAGAACAAAAAAGCGAAGGTTGTTTACGTCTCCTCTGAAACTTTTACTAATGAGCTTATTAACTCAATAAGAGATGATAAAAATGTTGAGTTTAGAAATAAATATAGAACAATAGATGTTCTTCTTATTGACGATATTCAGTTTATTGCTGGAAAGGAAAGAACTCAGGAAGAGTTTTTCCATACCTTTAATTCACTGCATGAAGCCAATAAGCAGATAATTATATCCAGTGACAGACCTCCAAAGGAAATACCTACCCTTGAAGACAGACTTAGATCCAGATTTGAATGGGGTTTGATAGCTGATATTCAACCACCTGATCTTGAAACAAGAATAGCAATATTAAAAAAGAAAGCAAAGGTTGAAAATCTTTCAATATCAGATAATGTAATGCTTCTTATAGCAAAAAAAATACAATCCAATATAAGAGAGCTTGAAGGTGCACTTATAAGGATCGTAGCTTATTCATCCCTGACAAATGGTGAAATAAATGAAGATCTTGCTAATGAAGCTTTAAAGGATATTATATTTAATTCCAAGCCCAAAATGGTTACTCCTAATATGATTAAAGAGGTAGTGGGCACTTTCTATAACCTGAAAATAGAAGATTTTATCGCTAAAAAGAGAAACAGATCAATAGCTTACCCAAGACAAATAGCTATGTATCTATGTAGAGAGCTTACAGACCTCTCACTTCCTAAAATAGGAGAGGAATTTGGCAGAGATCATACTACAATTATGCACGCCCATGAAAAAATCTCTACAGACATTAATATAGATCCTAATCTTAAGTCCATAATAGAGGACTTAAAAGGTAAAATAGAATCAAAATAAGTTTTTTATTATAGAGTAAAAGCTTTATCCATATTGTATAGTTATTGTGTTGATATACTGTTAGTAACTTATTAGTATTTTGTTTATAATTATTTGTGCTCTTTTATTTATTCATATTTACCTATTTTTAAGGGTTATTTTCTCAACATTTTGCTAACAGCCCCTAATATAGGCGTGTAACGCACTCAACCACTTATCAACATCTTAACAGCCCCTATTACTACTACTAGTATTATTTAATATTATATATAATAATAAATTTCTGCCGGAGGTTATCCACAATGAAAATAATTACAAACAAATCTTCTCTCTTAAATAGCATTAATATAGTTCAAAAAGCTGTTCCTACAAAAACCACTCTTCCTATTATTGAAGGCATACTATTTGAAGCTAAGAATGGAAAATTAAAACTTATAGGTACAGATTTGGAAATAGGGATAGAAACAATAATTGATGTTGATGTTATACTACCTGGTAAAATAGTTTTATCCTCCAAAATTGTAGGAGAAATAGTCAGAAAGCTTCCTGATTCTGATATAGAAATTGAGGCAATAGGAAACAATATAATTAATATAAAATGTGAAAACTCCAAGTTTAAAGTAAATGGTTTATCAGCAGAGGAATTCCCAGAGCTGCCTTCAGTCAAAAAGGATAATGGGATCACTGTTTCTCAGAATATAATTAAGGATATGATAAAACATACCATATTTTCAGTATCTACTGACGAAGTACGTCCTATCCTTACGGGAGTTCTATTCGAGGTTGCAGGAGATAAGGTATCAATGGTTGCACTAGATGGCTTCAGAATGGCTGTTAAATCGTGCACTATAATAAGTGATAGTGATTTCAAAGCTGTTATACCAGGCAAATGCTTATCTGAAATAGGTAAAATATTAGAAGATTCGGAAGAACCTGTTAATTTTTATTTTACTAGAAACCAAATTATGGTTAGTATTAACAATACAGTAATAATTTCAAGATTACTTGAAGGTGAGTTTATCAATTATAAGCAAATAATACCTAATGAATACAAGATAAAGATAAAGGTAAATACAGATAAGCTTATAGATTCCTGTGAGAGAGCAGCATTATTTGCTAAGGATTCCAGCAATAATATGATAAAATTTGAAATTATTGATGATTTAATGATAATAAACTCCAATTCACTAAATGGTGATGTACATGAGGAAATTAAAATAAATAAAGAAGGAAATGATATAGAAATAGCATTTAATGCAAAATATTTTATAGATGCATTAAAGGTTATTGAAAGTGAAGAAATAGATATTGAGTTTACTACAAACATAAGCCCAAGTATAATAAGACCATGTGACGGCACAGGATATTTATATCTGGTGCTTCCAGCAAGATTTAAGAAAAATAACTAACCAACCACCCTTTAAGGGTGGTTTATTAAAGAGTCATAGATACTAATAAAGAAAGGTGTTTTAAATGATAGAAGTAAAAATAGATACTGAATTTATTAAGCTTGATCAGTTTCTTAAATTCGAAAATATTGCAGCAACAGGTGGAGACGCTAAAAATATGATTTTTGACGGAATGGTAAAAGTAAATGGAGCTGTAGAATTATCAAGAGGTAAAAAGCTTAGGGTAGGAGACACCATAGAAGTTTTTGAAGAAAAGTACATAATAGTCTAATAAAGTTAAGTACTTTTACATCCTGACTTTAAGATGACTGATATTAATAAATGTTTGTTTTATAGAGAAACAACTTGAAAATTAAATATATCCAGTTGTTTCTCACAAATAGATTAGTAACTTTTAATGAAAAGTATTTTGAGTTTTAGAGTTGGTTATCTATAAAGAGAAACAACTTCAAAATTAAAACTTTCCAGTTGTTTCTCACAAATAGATTAGCAACTCTTAACGAAAAGTACTTTGAGTTTTAGAGTTGGTTATCTATAATATAGGGGTGCTAATATTGTATGTAAAAAGCATTAATTTAAAAAATTATAGAAACTATGATGAGCTTTATATAAATTTAAAAGATGGAATAAATATATTTTACGGTCAAAATGCTCAGGGTAAAACAAACATAATTGAATCTATATACTTATTATCTACAGGAAAGTCTCATAGAACTCAAAAAGATCTAGAATTAATTAGATGGGGTAATGATGAATGTAAGGTTAAGGTTGAATTTGAAAGAGATAATAATATAAATTCAGTAGAAATGTATTTGAAAAAGAATAACAAAAAGCAGCTAAAGGTAAATGGAGTAAGACTGTCCAAAACAGGAGAGCTGCTCGGAAACTTGGTAACTGTAATATTTTCTCCAGATCATATGAAAATAATAAAAGAAGGACCCTCAGAAAGAAGAAGATTTATTGATATAATACTTTCGCAGGTTAAACCCATATATTATTATAATCTTACACAATACTTAAAAGTATTAGACCAAAGAAATAATCTTATAAGTGAAGGATGGAACAATCCAGAAATATTAAAAACAATTGAAATATGGGATGAGCAACTGTTAGACTATGGCTCAAGAATAATAAGAGAAAGAAAATTATTTTTAAACAACATAAACATAATGGCAAATGAAATCCATAAAGTAATAACTAACAGCAAAGAAAATTTGAAAATATCATATAAATGCTGTATTAATATAGATTCGGAAGACATCGCTCTGGTAAAAGCAAGGTATAGAGAAGAATTAAATAAGTCACGAAATATGGATTATAGGAGAGGAATAACACAAGTAGGACCTCATAGAGATGATATCAGCTTATATATTAACGAAAAAGAAGTAAGAACCTTCGGCTCACAAGGACAACAGAGAACAGCCTTACTTTCATTAAAAATAGCAGAGCTGAAATTTCTTCACGCAGAAACACAGTCATATCCGGTACTTCTATTGGACGATGTTTTTTCAGAGCTTGATACTCAAAGACAAAAATACCTTATAAATTTTATTAAGGATATACAGACTGTGATTACTTCTACAGACGTAGAATATTTTAAAAATCTTAATATTAATGATTATTCACTATTTAATGTAATTGATGGCAAAATACATACTTAACAAATTTTAGTTTATTCACCATATTTACTAAAATCCTTTTTGTTTTTTACTATAACGGTTATAATATAATAAGTATGTTATATAAATAAACAATTTTATAGATTCAACGCCATTATGGGGAACCAAATAAAATTTGTTTCCCTTAAAGGGTTTTATACTTAAAGCCCTATATATAGTAAGGAGGATAAATATATGTTTATTCATTTAGGCGGAGATGTTGTTATGCCTATGAAGGATGTTATATCCATTATGGATTTGGAAGCATGCAGCAAATCAGGAATAACAAAAGAATTTTTAAAAACAGCAGAAGATGAGGGATTTGTAAAAAGAATATCTGAGGATGAGCCAAAATCCTTTATATTATCAGAGAAGGATAATAAAACTGTTATATATTTATCTCCCATTTCTTCTATAACGTTATATAAAAGAGCTGGATTTATAGATAATATTTCTTTAAAATAGAGTGTTTTTGGAGGTAATTAAATGTCAGAAGAAAAAGCTATAGGCAGAGATATAAATATGCAATATGAGGCAGAGCAGATACAAGTGCTGGAAGGTCTTGAGGCAGTTAGAAAAAGACCCGGAATGTATATTGGAAGTACAGGACCAAAGGGTCTGCACCATTTAGTATGGGAAATAGTTGACAATAGTATAGATGAAGCCTTGATAGGTATTTGTAAAAACATAGAAGTAATGATACGTAAAGATAATTCTATTACTGTAATTGACGATGGAAGAGGCTTTCCTGTAGGGATACACCCCAAACTAGGAAAACCTGCCGTAGAAGTAGCATTAACAGTACTTCATGCTGGAAGTAAGTTTGGCGGCGGCGGATATAAAGTCAGCGGCGGTCTGCATGGAGTAGGTGTTTCGGTAGTTAATGCCTTATCAGAATGGCTTGAGGTAGAAGTTAGAAGAGATGGAAATGTATATAGACAAAGATATGAAAGAGGTACTCCGGTTACAAAGCTCGATATAATAGGAGAATCACAAACAACAGGCTCCACAGTAACCTTTAAACCAGATGCCGAAGTATTTGATGAATTGGAGTACAATTTTGATACCTTGGAACACAGATTAAGAGAATTAGCATTTTTAAATAAGGGTATCAGAATATTATTAAAAGATGAACGATACGACGAAGAAAAAACATTTCAGTATGATGGAGGAATCGTTTCTTTTGTTAGTTATCTAAATAAAAACAAAGATCCTTTGCATAAAGAGGTAATATACTTTGAAACAAGCAAGGATGACGTTGGAGTTGAAATAGCACTACAATATAACAGCAGCTATACTGAAAATATTTTCAGCTTTGCAAACAACATAAATACCCTCGAAGGTGGAACACATACAAGTGGTTTAAAAACAGCTTTAACAAAAGTAATAAATGACTATGCAAGAAAATATAAATTTGTAAAAGAAAATGAACCTAATTTATTAGGTGAAGACGTAAGAGAAGGCTTAACAGCAGTAATAAGTGTAAAAATAGTTGATCCTCAATTTGAAGGTCAGACAAAAACTAAGTTGGGAAATACTGAAGTCAGAGGAATAGTTGACTCTATTTGCGTTGAATATTTTGAGGCATTTTTAGAAGAAAATCCTAGCAGTGCAAAAATTATCATAGATAAAGCCTTAACAGCAGCTAGGGCAAGAGAAGCAGCTAAGAAAGCAAGAGAGCTTACAAGAAGAAAAAGTGTTCTTGAAAGTACTTCACTTCCAGGAAAGCTGGCAGACTGTTCGGAAAAAGATCCTGCACTAAGTGAAATATATATTGTCGAGGGTGATTCCGCGGGAGGCTCAGCAAAACAAGGAAGAGATAGAAAATTCCAAGCAATTCTTCCTTTGCGAGGTAAAATACTAAATGTTGAAAAGGCAAGACTGGATAAAATACTTTCAAGTGAACAAATAAGAGCAATGATAACTGCTTTTGGCGCAGGTGTAAGTGATGATTTTAACCTAGACAAAATACGTTATCATAAAATAATAATAATGACAGATGCCGATGTTGACGGTTCACATATAAGAACACTGCTTCTTACTATGCTATATAGATATATGAGACCAGTAATAGAAGCAGGGTATATATATATAGCTCAGCCGCCACTTTATGCATTAAAAGATAAATCCTTGAAAAAAATACTTGATTATGCTTATAATGACAAAGAAATGGAAAAGAAAAGAGCACAGTATAAGGATTGTCATATTCAGAGATATAAGGGTCTTGGAGAAATGAATCCCGAGCAGCTTTGGGATACTACAATGAATCCTGAAAACAGGATAATTTTGCAGGTTACACTAGAGGACGCTGTTGCTGCGGATGAGATATTTACTATACTTATGGGTGATAAGGTAGAGCCAAGAAGAGAGTTTATTGAGCATAATGCAAAATATGTAAGAAATCTGGATGTATAGTTGAAGCACATAACGGTTTAATAATTAATATAGATACGTGTTTATAAACATAAAGTGTTTTTACACACGAAAAAATTACTCTAAGAGGAGTTCGTGGAGGGAAAAAACTTGGATATTGAAAAACAAAGAATAGTACCTGTTAATATAGAAGACGAGATGAAAAAATCCTTTATTGATTATGCCATGAGTGTTATAGTATCTCGTGCACTGCCGGATGTAAGGGATGGCTTAAAGCCAGTTCACAGAAGAATATTATATGCTATGAATGAACTTGGATTTACACCTGAAAAACCTCATAAAAAGTCAGCAACAACAGTTGGTGAAGTACTAGGTAAATACCATCCACATGGAGATGCGGCAGTTTATGATACAATGGTAAGGATGGCACAAAACTTTTCGTATAGACATGTGCTAATAGATGGACACGGTAACTTTGGTTCAGTGGATGGAGATAGTGCAGCAGCAATGCGTTATACAGAAGCGAAGCTGTCTAAAATAGCTGTTGAAATGCTTAGGGACATAGATAAGGATACAGTTGACTTTATACCTAACTATGATGAAAGCTTAAAGGAACCTACTGTGATGCCATCAAGGTTTCCAAACCTATTAGTTAATGGCGTTAATGGTATAGCAGTAGGTATGGCAACATCCATACCACCCCATAATTTAGCCGAGGTAATAGATTGTGTTGTTGCAAATATTGAAAATCCAGATATAGATGTAGACGACATGATGAAATATATCAAGGGGCCAGATTTTCCAACCGGCGGCATAATAATGGGCAGAGAAGGAATGAAGAAGGCCTATAAGACAGGCAGAGGAAAAGTAGTTGTAAGAGCAAAATCAGATATTGAGCAAATGTCAGGCAATAAATCAAGAATAATTGTTACAGAAATTCCTTATCAGGTAAATAAGGCAATGATGATTGAAAAAATAGCTGATTTGGTGAAAGACAAAAAGATCGAGGGAATCTCTGATCTTAGAGATGAGTCCGACAGAACAGGTATGCGTATAGTAATAGAGCTTAAAAGAGATGTAAACGCAAATATAATATTAAATCAATTGTATAAGCATACACAAATGCAGGACACCTACAGCATTATAATGATAGCCTTGGTTAATGGGCAGCCAAAGGTTTTAAGTCTTAAAAGCATAATACAGCATTATATAGATCACCAAAAAGATATAGTAATTAGAAGAACTAAATTTGACTTAGGAAAAGCAGAAGCTAGAGCTCATATATTAGAAGGCTTAAGGATAGCCCTTGATCATATAGATGAAATAATAAATATTATAAGAAGCTCAAAAACTGTTGCTGAAGCAAAGCAAAGAATGATGGAGCGATTCGGACTTTCTGAAATTCAAGCTGATGCAATAGCAGAAATGAGACTTAGAAGCTTGACAGGTTTGGAAAGAGGAAAGATTGAAGAGGAATATTTAGAATTAATAAAGAAAATAGAATACTTAAGATCTTTACTTGCAAGCGAATATAAAATATTGATGGTAGTTAAAGATGAAATATTAGATATCAAAAAGAAATTCTCAGATGAAAGACGTACAAAAATTACTGCTGCAATGGAAGAGCTTGAGGATGAGGACTTTATAGAAGAACATGAGGTAGCCGTAACAATTACGCACCTTGGTTATATTAAGAGACTTCCGTCAGATACCTATAAGAGTCAGCGAAGAGGCGGAAGAGGTATAACAGGAATACAAACCAGAGAAGAAGACTTTGTAGAGAATCTATTTATTACATCCACCCATAATTATATACTGTTCTTTACAAATAAGGGTAAGATGTACAAATTGAAAACCTATGAAATACCAGAAGCAGGAAGACAAGCAAAAGGTACTGCATTAGTTAACCTGTTGCAGCTGGATTCAGATGAAAGAGTTAACGCAGTTATACATATAAAGGACTTCCATGATGGAAAATACCTAATATTTATGACAAAGTGCGGTGTTATTAAGAAAACAGATCTAAATCAATATGAAACCTCAAGAAATACAGGTATTACAGCTATAGGTCTTCAAGAAGGCGACGAGCTTATAAGTGTAAAGCTTACAAGAGGTACAACAGAACTAATTTCTGCAACTAAATTTGGAATGTCTATAAGATTTGATGAAAATGACGTAAGAAGTATGGGAAGATCTGCTCATGGCGTAAAGGGTATATCATTAAATCCTGGAGATGAAGTTGTTGGAATGGATATAGTAGAAGAAAATGCTGCTCTGCTTGTTATTAGTGAAAAAGGCTATGGAAAAAGAACAGCACTAGAAGAATATAGGATACAAACAAGAGGCGGAAAAGGAATTCTGACTTCAAAAATAACAAGTAAAACTGGTCATATTGTAGGTATGAAAGTAGTTAAGGAAAATGATGAAATAATGATAATAAACCTAAGCGGCGTAATTATAAGAATGAACATCAATGAAATTTCTGTTTTAGGCAGAAGTACACAAGGCGTAAAGGTTATGAAAGTGCCGGAAAATGAAAGCATAGTATCAATAGCAAAAATAAGTGCTGAGGAAGAAGAATAAAAATTTGATATTACTATAAAAGAGCAGTCAGGACTGCTCTTTTATAGTAAATTAATAGTAGAAAATTAATATATGGATCTGGGGGGATATGAATGCCAGAAAAAATATTGGAAGTTAAAGTTGCAGAATTAATATCCGGTGATATATTAGCGTCTCATGTATATAGCTTAAATGGAGGTATTTTAGTAAAAAAAGATACCGAGATTACAGCGCATATTATAGAAGGTTTAAGAAAAAATTTTAACGGTTCATTATATGTTTATAGAAATATAAAGGATACAGGAGAAGATATACGTATAGATATTAATAATATAGTTTTAA
>CALGKJ010000097.1 GCA_937930535.1 uncultured Clostridia bacterium | reverse complement strand
GACAGATTTTCTGAAAGGAACTGTAAAAATTAAATCTAAAGGTTGTAATTGCAAGGGTGACTGTTGTTAATATAGAAAAGAGGTATTTGAATGCATTTTAAAGATTTTAAAGTATCAGAAATAAATTTAACTAAGTATTTGTTTTTTACGGGGAAAGGCGGAGTCGGTAAAACTTCAGCAGCATGCGCTACAGCAGTAGCATTAGCTGATATTGGTAAAAAGATTATGCTTATTAGTACAGACCCTGCTTCCAACCTTCAGGATGTTTTTAATACTGAGTTAAATAACAAAGGCGTTTCAATAAAAGATGTTCCAAATTTAGTAGTTGCAAACTTTGATCCTGAGAAAGCAGCTGCTGAATATAAAGAAAGCGTAGTAGGCCCTTATCGTGGCAAATTACCAGAAGTGGTTCTTCAAAATATGGAGGAGCAGCTTTCGGGGTCATGTACTGTTGAAATAGCTGCCTTTAATGAATTCTCAAGCTTTATAACTGATGAGAAGGCAGCATTAAAATATAATCACATAATATTTGATACAGCCCCAACAGGACATACTTTAAGAATGCTTCAACTTCCTTCGGCATGGAGTAATTTTATCAGTGAAAGTACACATGGGGCATCATGCTTAGGACAGCTTTCTGGTCTTGAAAGCAAAAGAGAAGTCTATAAAAATGCAGTTGAAAATTTAGCTAACAAAGAAAAAACTACACTTATACTTGTATCTCGCCCTGAACCATCTCCACTAAAAGAAGCAGAAAGAGCATCTAAAGAGCTTCAAGATATTGGAGTAAACAATCAAGTTCTTATTATTAACGGTATGTTGGAGGAACATGATGACTATCTTTCAAATGCCATTTATGTAAAACAGCAAAATGCAATAAAGGATATGCCGCAAGCACTCCAAAAGCTTAAGACATTTAAAATACCTTTAAGACCTTATAATGTAACAGGCTTAGAAAATGTGAGAGCACTTTTAAAGGATAACAATATTAAATATAATACTGAAACTCTAAATGTTGATAATATACCAAGGTTAAAAAATATAATAGAAGCTTTATATAACAGCGATAAAAAAGTTATTTTTACAATGGGTAAAGGTGGAGTAGGCAAAACTACAATAGCTGCTGCCATTGCTTTAGGCTTAGCCAGGAAGGGCAAGAAAGTTCATTTAACAACTACAGACCCAGCAGCTCATTTACGATTTGTATTAGATGAAAGCTATGGCATCACTCTAAGTAATATCAATGAAAAAGATGAGCTTGAAAAATATAAGCAAGATGTATTAAGTAAAGCAAGAGAAACAATGTGCGAGGATGATATTGCTTATGTAGAAGAAGATTTAAGATCGCCTTGCACCCAAGAAATAGCAGTATTTAGAGCTTTTGCCGAAATAGTTGACAGGTCACAAAATGAAGTTGTTGTTATTGACACAGCACCAACTGGACATACGCTGCTGCTTCTAGACTCCACTCAAAGCTACCATAGGGAGATTCAGCGTTCGCAAGGAGATATTCCAGAATCAGTCAGAAAGCTTTTGCCTAAGCTTAGGAATGAGTCAGAAACTGAGGTTATAATAGTAACTCTTGCCGAAACCACTCCAGTTCATGAAGCTATGAGATTACAAGCTGATTTAAATAGAGCTGGCATCCACAGTAAGTGGTGGGTTATCAATTCAAGCTTATATGCAGCAAATACAACCAATGCTATTCTAAAAGCAAAAGCAAGCAATGAGGTGCAATGGATTAATAAGGTTAATGAAATATCCAAGAGTCATTTTGCTGTTATAGAGTGGATACCAGAAGAAGTAAAGGGTGAAATGCTTAATGATCTTATAAATTAGAGTAAACATAACTAAAAAACAGCTAGGGACAAATAAGATGATTATTTATAACACAATAAAATAATGTAGGGGGATCTTAAGATGACAGAAAGTAAAGAAATCAAAGGTAAAGGGTTAGGGATATTTGAAAAATATTTAACACTATGGGTTGCAGCTTGTATTATCGTAGGTATTTTGATAGGTCAGGTATTGCCGTCAATTCCAGATACTCTAAGTAAATTTGAATATTATAATGTTTCTATTCCGGTGGCTATACTTATATGGCTAATGATATATCCAATGATGTTAAAAATTGATTTTACAAGCATAGTTAATGCAACCAAGAAACCAAAGGGACTTATTGTTACCTGCGTAACAAACTGGCTTATTAAACCGTTTACTATGTATGCAATAGCAGCTTTCTTTTTCTATGTAGTATTTAAAGGGCTTATTTCTTCAGACCTGGCTAAAGATTATTTGGCAGGAGCAGTACTTCTTGGTGCAGCACCATGCACAGCAATGGTATTTGTATGGAGCTATTTAACCAAAGGAGATTCTGCTTATACATTAGTGCAAGTTGCAGTTAATGATTTAATAATATTAGTAGCCTTTGCACCAATTGTAGCATTTTTACTAGGTGTAGGAGATGTTTCGGTTCCGATGAATACACTAATACTATCAACGGTTTTATTTGTTGTTATTCCACTTGCATTGGGGTATTCAACTAGAACACTGGTTATTAAGAATAAAGGATTAGATTATTTTGAAAATACTTTCCTTAAGAAGTTTGATCATATAACTATAATCGGATTACTTTTAACATTAGTAATTATCTTCTCATTCCAAGGAGATACAATTTTAAAAAATCCATTGCATATATTATTGATTGCTATACCACTGACAATACAAACATTCTTGATCTTTGGTATCGCTTATGGTTGGTCTAAGCTCTGGAAATTACCACATAATATTGCAGCACCAGCTGGTATGATTGGAGCAAGTAATTTCTTTGAACTTGCAGTAGCAGTTGCAATATCATTATTTGGTCTGCAATCAGGAGCAACACTAGCAACAGTTGTTGGCGTATTAGTGGAAGTACCTGTTATGCTTACTCTTGTCAAAATTGCTAATAACACCAAGCCATGGTTTAAAGAGCATCAAAGTAACTAAACTAATATTATTCTATAGTTGTTATAAGAATATATGTAAAAAGAAGTATATAGAAGGAAGGTTACTATGGAAACTTTTTTTGTTCATGAAGAATTCTCAGAGCAAAAGTCAATTCCACTTTCTCCTCGAGAAGCTCTTTGCTATCTTCAGCATGGTGCTGCAATTCTGGATATACGTCCGGAATATGAAACTAATTATAGGGTCTTCGATTTTCCACATGTTTATTTACTTCCATTTAGTTCATATAGAGAAAACTTTGATGAAGTGCCTAAATGTATTCCCTTGATTGTTGTAGACAATGTAGGACTAAAGAGTTCAGAGGTTGCTAAATTTTTTATTGAACAAGGCTATACTCAAGTTGCATATGTCGTAGGTGGGGTAGTAGCGTGGGAGCAGAATGGGTTGCCCATAAAAAAAGACTTAGATTATGAACTTAACGGCGGCTGTGCTTGTATGCTCAAACCGAAAAAATAACATGGTATGAATATTTAGTGCCATAATCATATTTCAACTACTATAAAAGGAAGTTTATATAAGTTTGGTATTACTATTAATGGTAATATTACAAATATGATTCTAGTGCACAAACTACTTTTTAGGTGATTTTCTACAATATTCGAATACGAATCTTGTAGAAAAAGTGATTATATTCCTTAAGTAATGCTAGTTTTAAGTCATTGTGAACGATTTCATATGATAAATTTCATAAAAACCAGTGAAAACGACTTTTTGCACTAGAATCAAATATTGTTTTATAAATTAAAAATAGGTCACATAGTGGTATTATTTACCATAATGTGACCTATTTTTACATGTATGTCGGTCGTACCCCTAATAGTCAAGTTAGCTGTTCTGTAACAACTCATATAGCAAGCCTGTGCCAGTGTCTCATAATGTATATTTATTATTTTGAGCTATAAGTAGTATTATTATACCACTTTACAAGTTTTTAATAACAGAACTTGAAAACTGTATAAAATTAACAGGGTCAAATACCTGAAATCCTATAAATACTAATCGTGGTAATAATAACGTAGGAGGTATCTGACTATGATTAGTATTCCCAATAATTTAATGAAACAAATGCTGAACCAATATTTATTGCAATACCGTAGTGTTTTTAAAAAGCGTAGTTAACTGATATTCACATGGTTGGTCTCAGCAATAATCTGTGTAGAAGAAGTACGTAGCATAAAATTTCTTTATGACAACTATCCTAACACTGGGGGCTATGTGTGGCATTTGAACGAGAATATTCTCTTCTGGAAAATGATTTCAAGAGAGCAGAACTAGAATCAGCAAAAACTTTAACAAAAGAATTGTTGGAAATGATAGATAGCAGGAGTGATTGTCCTAAAACGGTAAAAACGAAGGCAAGAAATATTCTGAATTCTCAATTGAAATCATTCTCTCCTTCATTAAAAGAGAAGATTGTTTCGTTATATGAAAAATTTGTAGAATATGCCAAGCCAATTACAGAACAGAAAGATCATGACGTATATGGAATTTCAAAATTTTATAGTGGAGAAGAATTTAAGAAAAAAATCTCTAAATTTGTAGACATTAGAAATAAAGTTTCACTCGCTGGAATTATTTGGAACGACGGTGCGGAAATTTTTTCACACTTAAAACTTCCTATTTATTTTAGTGTGTTAAATCGAGTCGGTTTTTCTTCAGAAGATAGTTCAATGATGTTAAGTTGGTTATTTGCACGAGATTTCTAAATAAAGAGTATTTGGAATGGACATTACATACAAAAAATGCACAAATTTTAAGAAATTTAATTACTTAACAAAACCAGTATCTATCAACCCAATTAAACCTTAGTTGATGGATACTGTTTTATGAAACTAAATTTAATATGGAAATCAGTTTTTAAGCTGATTATTTCATAATCCCATAAAATCAGCACAATTTCTTATTTTTTGCACGGCAGCAACTTCTGCAATAGAAATTGCAGTGGTGAAGACTGATTCTGTGTATATGAAGTATATTTCTTAGAAAAATTCTTGCTTGATGTAAGTAGAAAATAAAATCATTAAAGTTACTAAAAACTACAAAATAATTCCATATTATGTATAGCTAATTGCAATCACCAGTCTATCAAACCACATGAGGAATAATGGTATTCAAATTAACTTTCAATAATAGTATTTAGCACAAATGTTAAATAGTATAAAATATAAATTAATTTATTATTTTTAACAATAATTGTTGAAGCTTGGAAATATATGTGATATATTTTATAAAGAATTATTAAGGGGGTGTAATAATGTTTAGAATAATAGAAAAACCACGTGTTAAAATAACTACTCCAAGTCCATATAGACTAGATCTTAAGTATGGTGCAGACTATTAATAAATATAAAACTAGAAAAGATTTACTTTTCTAGTTTTATATTTATTAATAGAAAGGGTGGCAAAATTGGATAATAGAAAAATGTATTTAAAACCATATTCTATACTTGAAAAAATCGAAGACGAGAATAAAATTGTTATATGGTCACAATTACCATTTTGGTTATATATAAATCAACCAACAGTAGAGTTACTTGATTATATAAATGGTATAAGCATAATTGATTTAGTGAGTGTAGTAAGACATAAGTACGATATTGAGCCTGATATAGATGAACTTATGAGTTTAATTAATATTCTTCATGATGCTTGTGCATTAAGCTATGAGGGCCAAAACAATGAATTAGACATAAAAGAACCTAAAGATTTTTTTATTCAATATCTTACCTTTAATATTACAAATGCATGTAATCTGTATTGTTCACACTGTTATATCGATGCATCTAATTTAAAAAAGCAATATATGACATTTGAGGACGCTAAAAAAATAATAGACAAAATATCACCTTATATGATTGAATCGTGTAGAATTAATGTTTCGGGCGGAGAAGCTTTGATGAATAAGGATGTTTACGAAATATTAGAGTATTTTGCTTATAAAGGGTATGATAGAATAAATTTGGTTTCTAATGCAACTTTAATTACAAAAGACATAGCTATAAGACTTAAACGCATATCTAATTTAAAAATTCAAGTTTCTTTGGATGGAGCAACGAAAAATACGCATGAGAAAATTCGTGGAAAAAATACATATGAAAAAACAATTGATGGGATAAAATGTCTAGTTGAAGAGGGTCATAAAGTACATTTATCTCCTATGATTACACACGATTTTTTTGCTGAGATAGAGCAATATTTTTATTTAGCAAAAGAACTTGGCATTAAAGCCGTATTTTTACAACCAGTTATTTGTATTGGTAGAGCAAAAGAAAACAAGTTAGAGAGGGTAAATGATGCAGTAGTGTTTAAAAAGGTTGTTGAGATGTATGAAGATGATCCTGACTTAATAAATTATATACCTGGGACACTTGAAGCTATGTATATATCTAATATAAAATTATTAAATAGAATGATTAACTGTGGTACTGGGACAGGAACACTGGCTATTCAGCCTAATGGTGATTGCTATCCTTGTGCAAACACTATTCATAGTACAATGAACTGTGGAAATATTTTAGACAATGATTTTCTTAACATTTGGAAAGAATCTCCGATTTTGAAGGACTTAAGAAAGATACACATAAATAAGAACTTAGATAAACAATGTGCAGAATGTACTGTAAGGCACTTCTGTGGTGGTGGGTGCAGGGGACAAGCACTAGCAAATACAGGCGATATATATGCACTGTCTTGCAGTTGCAATTTTGAGAGGGAACAACTTATCGAAATGCTGTGGGTAGCGGCAACAAAGCCACAAATGTTTGACAGTGAAGTACTTAGACAAAACGAATTAAATAGAGAGAGAGAAGCACAAATTTTAGCAAAAATAAGTTTATTGAGAGATAGTATTATTGATTACTAGTAGTATAGGGAAGCAACCCTAAAACTTAATTTGTTCATATTTAGTTATTGCTTCCCTTCTAGGTTTTCAGCTTTGTATAAGCCAACTTTTAAGCTAAAAACCCTATAGTCGGATTATAATAATATATCCGTGTTTTTGTTAGACATAAGAATTAGGAGTGATGTTTAATGATTGAGAATGTTACAGAAGTTAAAAAGCAGGTAGAGGGCTTGCCCAAAAATAGCTATATCCATTCATCTGTGGTCGGAGTAGTAGTAAATAGTGTAATAATTATGGCTTCAATATTTCTATCGTTTAAAAGCGGGATTAGTTCCACAATAGATACAGCAGCGTTAGTACTGCTAGTATTATTATTGATTGGTAGATTTACAATAAAAAATGCAGTTGTTGCAGAAATCATTGCAAGAGGGTCTATTGCAGCAACTAGACAAGCTGCTACTTATTTTGCTGCAATTTTAATTTTTAGTAGTAGCTACAAAACCGCAGATTCAATAAAAATGTTTTTTATAATACTTGTTTCCTCTGTTCTAGGCGTATTGTTTTTCTCATGTTTTTATGAGTATTTTGATAATAAAGATAAATTTTCGTTTCCCATGGTTAAGCCAAGAATTGATTTATTCAATGCACTAAGTAAGGATAAAAAAAATAATGGATTAATACTATCTCTTTCATTAACATCCCTATATTCGTTTTTAGTCAACATAATGAAAATAATTCCAAAATCATTTAAATTTATAGGTATGTTTGGTATTGATAATAATCCAATGCTTATTGCTATCGGATATCTAATTGGATATGATACTTATCTTATTATGGGTATTGGATTCTTATACTCTGTAATTATTTACTTAATTTATAACAGTAAAACCTTTGTAGAACAATTGATGAACCCATACATTTTTTCAGTAGTAATTTCATTTATATTGACACAAGGTTTTATTACAATATTTAGTTTCGTTTCAGAGGGGATTAAGAAGCTTAAAAATAGAAAAATAGAAAATGCTAACCTGAAAAGAACTACAATAAAAGAACTTATATCTACAAAAGCATCATCTTCAAGTATCGTAGTTTTGATATTATTCTTACTATTTAATATGTTATTCTTTTCAAGATATTTAAACCCTGCCAATACAATGCCTTTTTGGATATTTCTAATACTAGTTCCTATTACTGTTATACTTGGCTTTTCAACCTTACATGGCGTAGCTAAAACTGGTTTTTGGTTTTCTGCACTTGAGGATTTATTACCAATATTGATAATATTACTTACCTTTACTACAAATATAACAACTATTATAATGATAATTACTAGTCTGATTGTATTTGAAATGTCCGGAATATATTTTATAGTGAATGCAGAATTTTCGAGTGCTTTTGGCATTACCAAGAAGCAGAACATATACTTAAATATATTAAGTAATTTTTGTGGAGCGTTATTTTGTGTTGGTTTAGTATATATATTCAGCAAATCATTTGTTTTCGGATCGGAGCAATTGCCAATACCATATGCAAATACGCTAGGGATGACTATAAAAGGTATGGTAGAGTCATTAAGTAATAATATCCTTCCTAGTTATATTAACGTATATGTAATCATTACTTCATGTATTATTTGTATTATACTGAATAAATGCAAATTGTCACCTATAATAATAATTGGTGGTATTATGTTGCCTTTTAGTATTTATATTACTATGTCAATAGGTGCTATTTTAAGCTATAAATTAAGAGGAAATAAATCAAAGTATAGACCGATTTTTTCTGGAATGGCAACTGCTGATGGTGTTATTTCTTCACTATCTGCCATGTCAGCACTATTTAGATGATTATACTTGTACTTCACAATTAAAGTTTTACTTTTGAGATAAGCATTTGTAGGTATGGGTTTGATGTTAGTGCTGAAGTGTAAAAGTATTGTGAATACCTAAAGGTTAACATATTTACTATTTATTAATAGAAGAATTGCTTGATTATAGGGGGGTAAAAGGGGGTAAACCTCAATTATACTGCGAATTACTATCACCAAACTATCAAAACACATGTGGAGTCAGTTGCGTTGATAGAGCGTAGATAGCTTGGTATCAAAGGTGTAGCGGATTTTGTCGAAATATGGAAGTGTGTTTTATGTTTGCATGTACGAAGGTTGGTAACAGAAAAGTGGTCTAGGGGGGTAAAACAATTCCGCTAATATCGAGTATTTGCGGAATTGTATTGGAATTTTGCACTTCATATCTCGGGCTCTTAATGTTATGATGTCAAATGTTTTAATAATTATACTAACGTAAACTGTACCTCTGTAGGAGAAATAAACTCTACCTGCACTCTGTCACCAACTTGGGCATTGCATGAGACATACCATGGTGTAAATGCCTTGCATGCACCATAACCAATACCCTCAAACTGCTTACCATATTGAACTCCATTTGTAAAAGGTCCATTACCCGAAGCTTTAATTTTAAACGAATCATGACCATTAGTGAAATGAGCAGTATACGTTGAACCTCTAACTATTCCATACTGTGTAGCTGCATCAGATGGTATCTTTACATAAGATTCACCTTCAATAATGGTTCTATTAGTAGGATTTCTGTACTCTCCCCAATCAATATGTGAAGGTTTAATTGTTACTACATATCTATCTCCAGCTTGTGGCATATTACCCCTCCTTAAGTCAGGCAATAAAGCCTGTCCATTTAATATCATGCATATGATTTTTGACATCATAACACTACCTATTTTAGCATATTAAAGGCTTTAATACCATATATCTGGATATCTGCTATGTTTACTATTAATATATTTTGATTAATATAATGGGAATGTTAAGCCTTTCACTATTAAGTATAAATGGAAATTACAAGGTTAATGTTATTATCCTACCTTTATGTTAATGAAATTACGTTAGTGTCAATATCATCCAGACTAACTTTGGGAATGGATCAAATTAAAGGGAGAAGGTCATGAGTACACGGTAGTAGAACAACTGAATAACAGCTGTTCTACTATTGCGTAAATATAAACTCATTAGTGAGTCTAATTGAAGTATAGATCTAGAAGTTATGTTCTATAACAAAATCATCATATGTCCCTAGTTCTTTAAAGTCAATATGATACCTACTGTCGGATTCTTTGTATATTATTACAGAGTCGATTCCGAGAACTTTTAGTCGCTCATAAGTCAGCAGTTCACGTTGTTTTAGGTTGAGGACACTGCGGAGCATCCACTTTCCAAGTGCTGCGTTTGGATTCGACATGAGTGCCTTGCCTCCATCCTGACAGACCTTTGCCTGCATAGTATTGCTGTCTGGCAGTAGCAGGTCGAAAGGCATATCTCTATTTGGAAAGAAGTCAGGAAAATTCCTATGTATCCAAGCAGGAATAGGAATGTAGATTTCATCTGGGTCTCGTGGGCGCCCTGCGGCATTCCACTGATTAAGCCCGCTTTTTTCAGGAACATTTCTTCCCCCTTTATCAGAGAATAGTGGCAGTACTACATGTTCTTCAAATTTTTCAGAAACCGGAATTAATGACCCACTGAAGTAGCCACTGAAGAGGCGTCGTATTAGCTCATATGGATTTTTTAAAATGATTATAGGAATATCAATTAAAATATTATCGGTAATAAAGCGCTTATATAGTGTACTCTTGGATATGTTAAAGCTGTATTCGTTTATTTTATCACTGAATGTAATTATATTACCAGATGTTGTGGCGATATTTTTTACTTCAGATATCTTTATCTCATCCATTGGTGTTTCATAAATCATGATTTTCCCAGTATCACGTACTATACAATGATAAATCATATCTTTAATAGCATAGGTTCTCTTTGTGAACTGTATACGCTCATTTCGAAGGTTTGAAACAATATGAACTACTTGTTCTGCATCTTTCCCTCTAAATTCAGAAGCTAGTTTGTTGAACTCAGCGACTTTCTGAAGTGTTTTACCTGTTCCATTTAAAAAGGTTTTAATTCCTATGCCAAATCCATTCTTTGAGGCATCTGCTGAACAATCTGCTCTTGCTAGATTTTTTGCTGTAAATGAATCGCAAAAAATATTTTCTGCCTCTCTATATCCTAGATAAGGTATATTATTATCGGAAGCTAGTCGAGACAATGCTCCAACTGCTTGTAGCGTTTCACAGTATATATCTATAGAAGATTTACTCTGCTGTTTAATAAACATAAATCAGCCTCCTAATTTCAGTTTTTATTTTATTGTAACACTCTAGTTGAAAAGCTACAATAAAGATGTACTTAATATATGTAAATTATTTAAAGAAGAATGCTGTTATATGCAAAATATTTTATATAAAAAAAATATATACAAAATAAATTAAATATATACAAAATAATTGACGCATGTAATAAATGTTGTTATATTTTAAGTATACATATTTTGCTAGTTGAGGAGGATCTGTATGAAAAATAAAGAAACAAAGAATGAGAAATTTATTCGAATAGCAGAGTCTCGTACAAATAAAATCCTTGAAATGGTAAGACTTCTTGGAAATTGTTCAAATAAAGCAGTTTACGATTATAGTAGGGATGATATTTTTAAAATTTTTGGAGCAATAGAAACTGAGTTAAAAGCTGCAAAAACAAAGTTCGATACTGTTGAAGTAAGTGAAAAGAAATTTAAGTTAAGATAAGTATAAGGGGTGAAATATATGGCACAGTGGAAATTTCCGTCTAACGGTCACGGTGAAATTAAGGGTATAGGTGATTCGGGTCTCGAAACGTTTAGAGGAACACCAATTAAATCTCTTGCAAGAGAAATTTGTCAGAATTCACTTGATGCGGGAACTGGAGGTACTGTTAAAGTTGAGTTCTCTGCTTTTTCTCTGAGCCCTTCACAGATACCCGGTAGCAGTGAACTTAGAAGAGTCTTTGATAAATGCATGGAATTTTGGAAAAATCAAAAATCAAAGAAAACAAAAGACTTTTTTGATGAAGCAATTGAAAAAATAAATGACTATAAAGTAAACATGCTTAGGATAAGTGATTTCAATACAACTGGCTTAAGGGGTTCAAAGAAAGAACTTAATACAGATTGGACAAACCTTACAAAATCATCAGGGGTTTCGGATAAGGGCGGAACAGCAGGAGGTTCTTTTGGTATTGGTAAATTTGCACCTTATGCTTGCTCGAGCTTCTCAACAGTATACTATAATACATACGATAATGAAGAAGTAGTAGCAAGTCAGGGAGTCTCGAGACTTGTTACTTTCAGAGATGATGACGGAGAAACAACACAGGGGATAGGGTACTTTGGTAATGAAAGAAATACACCCGTATATGAATCTATTGACTTAGATCCTCACTTCTCTAGAGTAGAGGCTGGGTATGGGACAGATATTTATATAGCCGGATACAGATTTTCTGGTGAGGATTGGAAAGATGACATCATAATTTCAATAATTGATGATTTCCTTGGTTCTATATGGAATGAGCGCCTTATCGTTCATGTTGGAGAACAAGTGATAAGTAAGGGAACTTTGCCTGAACTAATGAGTATTTATGCTGACCAAATTACCGGTTATGCTGATAAATATTATAGAGTACTGACATCTGATAAAACTGAGTGGTTTGAAACAGATTTTATGAACTATGGAATAATTAAACTTGGATTATTAATTGATCGGGAAATGCACCGTAAGGTAGCAATGTTGAGAAAAACTGGCATGAAGATTATGGATAGAGGTAATATCTCTGGGTATATACCCTTTGGTGGCATTATGCTGATTGAGGGAGAGCGAATTAATACAATACTAAGAAAACTTGAGAATCCTCAGCACACTAAATGGGAGCCAGAGCGCTCAAATAATCCAATCATGGCCAAAAACATTATTAAAGGTCTTAATGATTATATAAAAGACTGTTTGGAAAAACTCGCTCAGCAGAGTGCTGATGAACAGCTTGATGCAGAAGGAGTAGGTGAATATCTTCCAGATGATGCAGATGACGTCAAGGAAGGTGGGAAAGAAGAAACTATTTCAAATAAAGTTAAAGAGATAGAAATTACTCGTGTAAAAAGAAAGCCTAATGCTGGAAGTGAAACCAGAGGTGACAAGAATGAAGAGGAAGATCTAACCGGAAAAAGTGATGGTGACGTGGATGATTCTGGATACAATCATGGAGGTGGGAAAATAGTAAACCCAGGTCCTCGACCGCCTGAACCAGCTGCACCGCACTTAGGTGGGTCTGAGCCAATGCCTTCTTTTAAAGAGATTAAGGCAGAAAAGATCAGAGTAGTATGTGAAAATAAGTCAGAAGGTAAATATATAATTATGTTTGTCCCGCAGACATCAGTATCAAATGGATATCTTGAAATTTTCTTAACTGCAGAAAGTGGAAATTATACTGCACCAATTGTCAGTGCAGCGCTTGTATCTGGTAAGGCACTGCATGTTTCAGATGGGCTTATAAAGGAACTAGACTTTATTAAAGATGTACCTGTACGTATAAATATCAAAATTGGGTATTCTGACTACTGTTCAATGGAGGTAAAAGCATATGGTAATAAAATATAAACAGTATCCATATCCTGTTTTGGCAGAAGACACAGATGATTATAGTGCAAGTAAATTCACATCTAGTGCAGGAGCTGCATTAGATGGCTATAACATAAAGTTTACGCTCAGTGCTGAAACTGATAATAAAGAACTTCAGCTGCTTATTAAACAGGGCAAGGCGGTTTATACTCACCATATAGAATGTCCGCAGACCTGTTTTAGAACAGCAGTAAATTGTGATTCAAGTTTATTTGAGTATATAATTTCTGACAGTAAACTTAATGGATTGGTGCAAGTATGTACATTCATTACTGCTGCTGAAGACATACCTGCATATTCAAATAAAGATTTTAATCCAGATTACAGAGGATTTCGCTTTAACATTGATAAAGGCTGTATTATAGCAGTTGGCAGCCAGTCAAATATTCGTATTGATAAAGAGCGGGATGACGTTGCCAATACATCATCAATATTCTGTATAATACAAAATTCAGATAAAAATGTACAGCTGATTAAGGTAGACACAGGTAAACAGAAGATTGTAGTTATTCTACCTGAAACAGCATACTACAGGTATAAGAACATGAAGAGCATGCCGAATTTACAGCCAGCTATGCATTCGATGATCATTGTACCATCCTTAATGCATGTAATTGATGAACTTAAGAGAGAATGTGGAAACTTATTTATGTATGAGGACTATAGGTGGTTCCGTTCATTGAGAAAGACTGCAAAGAGGTTTGGGGTAGAATTCACAGAGGAAGGATTTAATAGGATCAATTCATTTGAGTTTGCACAGCAGCTGCTGAATACACCACTGTTAAAATCATTAGAATTTCTCTCATTAGGAGACGAGGAGGATGCAGTATGAAGTTAAAGATTTTTTCAGAAGACAGCCTAATCAGCATTAAAACCAATACGGAACATATTTATAAAAACTTTTTAAAGAAGGGGAATGCTGCTATTGAAGAGTATATCCAGGGGGAAGGAGTACTCTTAGAGACTTCTTTTGACTTGGATGATTTTGACCTTGATACATCTCAAACAAAGAGCAGTTTAACAGATCTTGAGAATATTAAGAGAGTATATAAGCACGTGAGGTTTCTGTCTGAATCACAGGCATCAGATGAAAGAATGTGGGCAAGTTTATGCTTTGGAAGATATTCAGAATACATGAAATACAGATGGCCCGCTGAGAATGCAAATGATATGGCTAATCACTATTTATTTAACTACTCAATTCAGCGATCACTTTTCCGTAATGGTATATCGCGCTTATGGTGGATGGGGAAAATAACATATGATCAAAATCGAACTGATCCATATGAACTGACTCAATTTGTCTGCACTGATACAGACTATATGGAATCAGTTTTCGGCAGAAATTTTACAAAAAACCCATCGGTAATGAGGGGGATGTTGAGCGCTCTTTTAGATGCGCAAAAGAGTGGCATTAAGATTGATAGATTTACTGTTAGAGAAATTTCAAAGTATATAAATATATTAGGCGGTACATATATACTTGACTGTTTATCATATGATGATATATATAGCAAAGTTGCCGCTAAACTAAGTGCTGGAAAGTAAATATTTAATATACGTGGGGGTAACGGGTTTGCACAAGATTGAGGATGTATTCTGTGGAGATGAATATTCTTTATTTGTTAAATACTGCACTGAAAATGGTATTTGCTTTGCTGAAGAGTTAGTAGATTTTAATTTTATGCAGTTATATAGTGTAAAGTGGATGGGAGAGGCGAAAATCAGCAGGGTAAGGGATCGATTCTTAAAATTCTGCCAAGATGAGAATACCACATGTAGTATAGAAGAAGTCAGCTACTGCCTTTCTGCGGACAGTACCGAACAGCATGTAAGCAGAATAGCGGTCGGCGGATTAGATGTTTTTAGAAGGGTGGCACGATCTGCGGCATTTATTAGAATGTGCAGAAGTAAGGACATCAATTCATTAGAAGACATTTCGCCTGAAATATTTCATGAAGCGGCGGCTCTGAGAGGAATTGGTGTAGGAACAATTGAACAGCTGAAGCAGGTATATGAGGAGAATATAATCGAACTAAACATTCAAAATAAAGAAGCAAGTTCCGAAGAGTATGGTTTTTACCCATTTGAATTTATATGTAGCGACAATGAAATGGTTAATGTAGCTTCTTTGAAAATTATCGGAATAAGCGACAGAATAATTAACCATATAGAAGAAAATGGTTTGTTAAAGATTAAAGATTTAAAATATTCATCTGCAGGAGCATTAAGATCAAAACTTGGAACACAGATATATAGTGGATTGCTGTCTACTTTGAAGTGCCTAATAAAGCCGTTTAATGAGATTGTAATCAGTATATTTAGAGAATATGAAAACGACAAGGAATTTAAAATTTTATCTAAGAGAGCAGAAGGATATACGCTTCAGAAAATAGGAGAAGAATATGACTTAAGCAGAGCACGAATTGGACAAATTGAAAATAAATTAGTTAATAAATTAGTTAAGGTAGTTGGATTAGCAGCAGATTTAATAAATGCTACTGCAGAAATGGGAAGTTTAAGAGTTGATGACATTGATAATTTTATGAAGGATAATAAGGTCTCAACAATGCTGCAGTATATACTGAAGCAGACTGGAAAATACCTGTACTTTGATTTCGCTGATATGTTTCTTAAATGTGATGAAGTATCTAAAAATTTGGAGGCTACCCTTGGAAAAATAGCTGAAGAAATAATTGGTGCTACAGCTTATTTATATCAATCACTTGAAGAAGTAAAATCACGATTGACTAAGCTCCGGATTGGATATATAGGTACTGAGGAATTCATAAACTTTTTACGGCTAAATGGGTATCGTATTTATGGCGATTATGTAGTGAAAGGAAAACAGTCCTATGCCGTTTTATGCCGAGAGGTTGTAAGAATCCACTTTCAAAATGGGATAAGAGTATATGACGACGAAGATCTTAGTAGACTTAGAAATATTATTAAGTCTGAATTTAAAGGGGTTGAATTACCTGAAAATAACAGGGCGCTGACAGCACGTATAAGTGAGTATTTGATACTAAGGGGAAGAGGTATATATACAGCGCCTGAAAATATGTCAGTACCTCAGCATATCATAAGTACAATAAAAGAACATATAGAGGCTCTCCCTAGAGCTGAAATATTCTACAGCGAGCTGTTTGACGAATTTCAAGGCTTATTAGTAATGACCAGCGGTATTGATAATCACCACTACCTTCATGGTGTGCTTAAATTCTATTATGAGGGAGAGTATTCTTTCAGCAGGGATTATTTAACGAAACCAGAAGGGCATTTCTGCAGTGTTGCTGAGCGAATAAACATGATTTTGACTGATAAAGGAAAATGTGTTCATCGGGATGAAATACAGAGGAACCTTCAGGGGATTAGCCCCACTGTTATTTTTAACAGTATAATGAATGAATCTAGGATTATCCAGTGGGGCTACAACTATTTTAACAGTATTGATAATATAAAAGTACAGACCGCTGATATTGAGGAGCTTAACCAAATTATTAATGATGCACTTCACGAAAATAGTGGATATACAAGTGATGAACTACTTTATATAATGGCTGCTGACAGAATGGAGGAGTTCTTTAAGAATAATAATATAGAGGAGGCTGTTCACCTCTATTATATTGTTGGATACTTCTTCTCAGATAAATATGTATTCCGCCGTCCTCACATAATGACTCCAATATTTGCAGAAACTGGACTAGAGTCTAAAAGTATAGCATTAAGCTTCTTGAAGCAAAAGGATAGAATTTTCTACTCAAAATACATCGAACTTACAGAGCGTTTAAAGTGGTCGCCAGTGACTGCAAGTATGGTTTTTGGACTAATTGAAAAAGACTGTATTAGAGTATCATCTGATGAATATGTTTTTAGACAGCATTTTAGCATTACTATGGAGCAGATTGAATTCTTTAATTATAGGGTTGGGGTTCTTATTGATAAATCCGAATATCTTTCCATACAGGGAATATTTGACTATGAGGGCTTCCCGGATATAGGATATGAATGGAATGAGTTTTTAGTTGTTTCACTGATTGAAGATTATAGATGTGGTTATAAAATTGTTGAGCAGCAGATTAAGGATCGGAGATATATACGTGGCGTTGTTATTCGCCAAGACTTCCCAATAACCAGCTTTGATGAGCTTGTTGTATATATAATGAGCAAAGATGGAGTTGATAAAGTTACACTCTATGAATTTGAAGGGTATTTAAGACTTAAGGGTCTGATAATTAAGTGTATTCCTAAAGAACTTTATACATCTGACTATATAAAATATGATGGCGAAACTTTTTCTATTGTTCAAAATACACAAGCCTATTAGTGGTTTTGTGTATTTTGCTATTTATAAGTTTACTAAATATAACAAGGCATATTTAGCATAGTATTGAATAGTCGTAGTGTTTCTAGTAAAATTTAAATATGCAAACATTGAGAAAGAGTGAATAATGTTGAAAAAACTTTTTAATTTTAAGGGACAAGTTTTTGCAATAACATTGTTTGATTAATTATCTACTGGACTATATATGAAATCAGAGGTAACATACGTCATGTACAAAATAAAATTTAGTATAAAGAGGTACAATAATGAAGAAGAAGTTTAAAGTCGGAAGTCTTTTCGCTGGTGTAGGGGGAATCTGCCATGGATTTATGCAGGCTCAGAATAATAATGCTGAATATGAGGTAGTCTGGGCAAATGAAATCGATGAATATGCTTGTGAAACTTACAGAACTAATTTTAATCATACATTAATAGAGGGAGATATTAATCTAATACTCAGACCGGAAAGAATACCTGATGTCATAGCTGAGAAGGAAAAGTCTATAATTGAATTAGAAGAGAGTATTAAGACGCAGACAAAAAAAGAAGAAATAAAAAAAGCCAAAGAAAAAATAAGAGATACCTCAAAGTATTTGAAGAAATTAATACAGCATAAGAACGAAAATTACTATGAAAAAATGCATGAAGTAATATTTAGTGAAGAAATTGATGTATTAAACGGCGGGTTCCCCTGTCAGGCATTTAGCATTGCAGGCGAGCAGAAAGGATTCGAAGACGAGCGAGGCAACTTATTTCTTAGTATTATAGATTTGATTAATCAGCTTGGTGAGAGACATAAAAAGCCAAGGATTCTCTTCTTAGAAAATGTAAAAAATCTGAAGTCGCACGATAACAATAGAACATATAAAGTAATAAAACAGGAACTTGAAAAAACAGGATACCAGATTTTTGAATCAGTATTAAATACAATGTCTTACTCTGACTTACCTCAGAATCGCGAAAGGATATATATAATTGGTTTTTTAAATCCCGAAGATGCTGCAAAATTTGACATGTTTTCTCGACTATCAGAGTTTAAGATGATAAAGACCACTCAGGATCGAGCTGATGATGTTAAGAAAATCATTGACTATTCGGTTGAGGATTCAAAATACTACTACACCAAAGATAAGTATCCCCACTACTTTGTTACACAAGACGAATTTGAATCAAAGAATAATTTAAAAAAAGGCGTCAGGATTAACTTGGAAGAAGATATTAATGAAATGCATCAGTTCTATCAAGTTAGAAGAAGTATGTATGTGCGTAAAAATAAAAGTGATGTCTGCCCAACATTGACTGCAAATATGGGGACTGGAGGTCATAATGTCCCTCTAATAAAAGTACAAAATGGAATTAGAAAGTTAACACCGGCGGAAGCTTTTAGACTTCAAGGGTTTCCAGTTGGGAATGGGTATGTTCTGCCTACGAAATATAATAATAAACCCTACGCTGATTCTAACTTATACAAACAAGCTGGCAATGCAGTGTCTGTTCCAATAATAAAACTCATAGCTGAAGAACTGCTTAAAATTTTAGTTCACTCAGATAATATTGATGCAAATTAGAAAAATTATAATGAAGGTTTATATAGTATCTAATTAATGTTGCTTCATATTAAAGTTGAGCTGATTAAGCTAAATTTAGAGGCTCATTAAGGTGTATAATAAATATTTAACTAGATGATTTTAAGAATGAGAATAAAGAAATCGCCTACCTTTTATAATTGATTTTATCAATTTGCACAATTCAAATGGAGGATAAATGAGTAGAAGTAGTTTTAACGGTGTTAAAATAGATAATATTAGATATTTTAAAAAAAGTATAGTTAATTATTTTAATGAATTTGGGAGGAAGTTTCCTTGGAGGGACAGCAGAAGTCCATTCAAGGTGTTAGTATCAGAAATATTGCTACAGCAGACCAATGCAGAAAAGGTTGTTCCTGTATTTGATAGGTTAATAACAGATTATTCTACTCCAAATGATTTGGCAAAAGCTGATCTTAATCAAATTAGAGAGTTAACAAGACCATTAGGTCTATTCTACAGAGCTGAGAGACTTATTGATATTGCCACGATAATTTCTGGAAAATATGGTGGACATGTTCCTGAAAATTTTGATTTACTGAAAGAAATCAAGGGAATTGGAGATTATACAGCAAGTGCAGTTATGTCATTTGGATTTAATAAACCGTATGCAATTGTTGATACAAATGTAATCAGAGTCTTTGAAAGGTTTTTTGAAATTAGTTCACGTAAGAAAAGACCCCACACTGATAAAGGACTGTGGAATATTTCTCGAGAATTACTTTATAAAAAAGAATTTAAAGAATATAACTATGGGCTACTTGATTTCTCCGCTAATATTTGTACAGCAAGGAATCCAAAGTGTGGTGAATGCTTGATAAATTCTAAGTGTAAATTTAATAATATGCGCCACCTAAAAAATGAATGACATGCAAATGAGTGTTCTCGTAATAAAATAAATAGAAAGATTTATTGATCACAGAAACTGAATTAAAGAATATAGACATAGAACTTTCAGTATATATTATTAGGAGAGATTACGTAAGTGCAGTACCTGTTACGGCTAGAGAGTAAGATGCTGTAGAGAATGAAGGAGTGTATCATCAAAAGGATTTCAAAGCTCAGAAGGTTTTGTGGTATATAGAGACAGTGTAATAAGAGAACAGCTATCTGTTAATTCACTTGGTAATAATATTATTCAGCTGCGTGAACAATATTTAGCAGATGGTACAATAGTAAATAATAAATTTACTAGAGAAATTCTGTTTACAAGTCCATCAGCAGCTTCTGACTTTATTCTAGGTAACAGCACTAGTGGTCCTATAATGTGGAAGAATGAAGACGGAGTAACCTTAAAAGAATTGAATGAGAGAAACAGTTAGCTTTATAGCTATACATACAGTATTCTAGACAGTTAAACATAAATGTATTAGTAAAAAATCCCAGCACCAAAATGCTGGGATTCTCTTTACCCTATCTTACCCAAAAAGTTCGCCTCTGGAACATAAGGAATAAATAACTTATGCCCCTTACTATTCAGTATCTGTGCCTTTATCATGGCAAGCTCTGTATGTACACCTAGTACAGAGCCAATCTGGCTATAGGTATAATTTTCAGTCAGCAACTCTAAAATATCACTATCTGCGATAAGGAATTCCGCAGCAAAGTAATTAGCCTCTATTTCAGGATTTGCTTTCATTAAAGAAATGCACAGCTCATCTTGAAACATATTAATTCCAAGACCACGGTGGAAGCGGTCATGACCGATTTCGTGAGCACAAACGATTTTAGCACTTATTTCATCAATACTGTCATTAATAACAATATATCTATTTCTGAGGATATAGGTATATAAGCCTTTAATATTCTGAAGCTTCATATATTTCAAATCAATTCCTATGTATGTTGCAATTTTAAATGGATCTCTTGTTTCGAATGTTTTTATTAGTTCATTGGCACATTTGCAAATCTTCGAACAATTCATTCCACACACTCCTCACAAGTGCGTATAATAAAAACAATAACTATTATTCTTGTTTCTTCTTACCGTACTTCTCTTTATTTTTTTTCTTAGCATCAAAATAAAGCTCAGAAATTATTCTAAACACCTCATCCTTATCCTCATCCATTAGTTCACCGCCTGCAAAGAGCATTTCAATATTTTTTAACACACCTTGAGCCTGTTTATGTCCTATAGAGCCATATTCGTTAGTTGCATCCTCCATGAAAGAGCCGTCTGTACCAAGAAGATAATCAACAGAAACATTAAATATATCAGCAAATTTTGCAATAACTTCTTGTTTTCGAGGGAATCTCTCATTGGATTCGTAGTAACCTAGTACTCTGTCTGAAACACCAATTAATTTGCCCAGTTCAGCTTGTGTCATGTCAGCATTTTGCCTAAGCTGTTTTACTCTGTCACCAAATAGCATAAGATACACCACACCTTTCTTAATATAGAATAACAAATTGTTCGATTAATGTCAACCAGTGAAATAAATATTCAAAAAAATCATTTCGCCTATTTACAAACGTGAAAACATTCGATATAATATTGAGTATCGAACGAAAAGGAGTGTGACAAAATGAAGAATATGATATTGCGATATTATAGACTGGCTAAGGGTTTATCTCAACAGGAAGTAGCAGATGCAGTTGGAGCATGCGCGGATTACATTAATATGATTGAAAACAACAAGAGAACACCTGGACTTGCACTTGCAAAAAGAATTGCAGATTTTTTTGGAACAACTATAGACAAGTTATTTTTCTGTAAAGAAATCGAACAAAGCTTGCAAAATGAAGATGAAATATACAACACTATTCGAAAAAGTGGAAGAAAGAAAAATGCACAAAAAATTCTCGAACAATACAATCTTAATGTATGAAAGCTTTATTCATAAAGAAACTGTAGGCAGGTTATTTTTTTGATCAAATGAAGAACAAAACATTCAAAGAATGTACAGTAATGTTCAATAAAGCTGTGAGGTGTAAATGATGAGTATTAAAAACTATTTAAACTCACTCAAAATTAAGTAAGTTCAAAATTAAAAAATGAATAACACAGATAAGGAGGATATAGCATAATGAGCAAAATAAAATTAGCACTTGATGTAGTGGAAGGTTTAAAAGACCTTGCTAATAATATAGAAACATTAGTAAGGGCAATGGAAAATGATGAAACATCAGAAGAATCGATAGCCACTGAAGTAATTACGACACCAACAAAACAAGAACCAATTAGTACCGAGATGGTACGAGCAGCTCTAGCTGAGAAGTCACAATCAGGAAAGCAGCTAGAAGTAAAAGCTTTAATAACAAAATACGGAGGCAGTAAGTTAACAGACCTTAACCCTGCTTGCTACGAAGAGCTTCTAAAGGAAGCGGAGGCACTCTAATGGCAAAACATGCACTACTGTCAGCCAGTTCTTCTCACAGGTGGCTTCACTGCACACCATCAGCAAGACTTGAGGAAACCTTTACTGAGGAAACCAGTGTGTTTGCTGAAGAGGGAACTGCGGCACATGAGCTGTCAGAGCATAAACTAAGTACTTTTTTAGGAATAAATTCAGACAAGCCCATAAGTGACTTTGATAGTGAAGAGTTAGAAAGCTACACAGATATATACGTAGACTTTGCGATTGAGCTGATAGAAGAAGTTAAATCATACTGCAAAGACCCACTTATTCTACTAGAACAAAGACTGGATTATTCCAATTATGTACAAGAAGGATTCGGAACTGGTGACTTAGTTATTGTTGCGGATAACACACTTGATGTAGTGGATTTAAAGTATGGAAAAGGGTTACAAGTTTCTGCTGAGGATAACCCTCAAATGAAGCTATATGCCCTTGGTGCATTAAACCTATTTGACATTCTGTATGATATTCAAATAGTAAGAATGACCATATGTCAGCCAAGACTTGAGAATATTTCTACATATGAAATAACTATATACGAATTAATAAACTGGGCAGAAACCGAGCTAAGTCATAAAGCACAGCTTGCCTTTAAAGGAGAGGGTGAGTTTATTGCAGGAGAGCACTGTCGCTTTTGCAGAGCAAGGCAAACATGTCGAACAAGAGCCGAGGAACAATTGGCACTAGCAAAATATGAATTTAAGAAACCTGCTCTTTTGTCAGATGAAGAAATAGAAGAAGTATTATCTATAGCAGATAGGCTTTCAACATGGGCTAGTGATATTTATACCTATGCTACAGACCTAGCAATAAATAGAGGTAAGCAGTGGACAGGCTTTAAGCTAGTTGAAGGACGCTCCAATCGTAAATATACAAATGAGGATGAAGTAGCTAAGGCTTGTACTGATGTTGGTATAACTGATATCTACACCAAGTCACTACTTGGCATTACAGGAATGGAGAAGCTGCTGAGTAAAAAGAAATTTAAGGAAGTACTAGGACATTTAGTAGAAAAGCCAAAAGGTAAATTAACATTAGTATCTAGTTCGGATAAAAGAGAAGTAATAACAACAAATAACACAGCAGAAGATGATTTTAAGGAGGAAATATAATAATGGAAAATAGTAAGACAAAAGTAATAACAGGTCAAGTGCGTTTCTCATATGCAAATGTATGGGAGCCTAAATCAATAGATGGCGGAGAAGAGAAGTATAGTGTTTCTCTGATTATCCCAAAGTCTGATAAAAAAACAATTGCTGAAATCAAAGCTGCAATTGAAGAAGCAAAGCAAGAAGGTAAAGCAAAGCTGGGTGGTAGAATCCCTGCAAATCTTAAGCTTCCACTTCGTGATGGAGATGTTGACCGTCCAGAGGATGAAGCATATAGAAATAGCTATTTTGTAAATGCCAACAGTAAACGAAAGCCACAAGTTGTAGACAAGAATGTTAAAGCTATTCTAGACCAAAGTGAATTCTATAGTGGATGCTACGGAAAAGCGAGTATCACATTCTATGCATTTAATCAAAACGGAAATAAAGGCATAGCTTGTGGATTAGGAAATCTATTAAAGAGTGCTGATGGAGAGCCGCTAAGTGGAGATAGCACAGCAGAGGACGATTTTGCATCATATGCTGATGAAGACTTTTTAAGCTAAGGAGGTTAGGTGTATGCGAAGCCTATCAATAGATATTGAGACATACAGTGATGTGGACTTGAAGAAAAGCGGTGTTTACGCATACACCGCTTCTCCACAATTTGAAATTCTCCTATTTGCTTATGCCTTTGATGATGATGACATACAAATAATTGATATAGCTAATGGTGAAGAATTAACTGATGAAATCATAACAGCACTAACCAATGAAAGCATTATTAAAACAGCATATAATGCACAGTTTGAAAGAACTTGCTTGTCTAAGCACCTAAATAAAAAGCTGAATCCTACTTCATGGCAATGTACAGCAGTGCAGTCAGCCATGTTAGGATTACCCCTATCACTAGAAGGAGTAGCAAAGGTTCTAGGCTTAGAAGAACAAAAGATGAAGGAAGGTAAGGAGCTAATCAAGTACTTCTCTGTGCCATGTAAACCAACAAAAGTCAATGAACAGCGTACAAGAAATCATCCACATCATGATATGGACAAATGGGAGACATTTAAGAACTATTGTATAAGAGATGTTCAAGTAGAAATAGCAATCCGTAATAAGCTAGAAAAGTATCCTATAAGTGATAGTGAGCAAGAATTGTACATACTAGACCAGCAAATTAATGATAGGGGTGTACTTGTTGATATAGAGCTTGTAAGAAAAGCGATAGAATGCGACAAGCTGCATAAAGAGGATACCTTTACACAAGCACAAATGATTACTGGACTTGAGAATCCAAACTCAGTAGCACAACTAAAACAGTGGCTTATTGAAAATGGTGTAGAACTTGAATCTCTATCTAAAAAAGCAGTATCTGACCTTGCCAAGGAAACTGATGGAGAAGTTGAACAATTACTAAATTTAAGATTACAACTAGCAAAAACCTCAATAAAAAAGTATGAAGCGATTGAACGTTCGGTATGTCCTGATAAAAGAGTACGGGGACTTCTACAATTCTATGGAGCAAATCGAACTGGACGATGGGCAGGTAGATTAGTTCAAATACAAAACTTACCACAAAACCATATTAGTGATTTAACCCTTGCTCGTAACCTATTAAGAAGTAATGACTTTAACACATTAGAAATGTTATATGAAAGCATTCCACATTTATTATCTGAGCTTATTAGAACAGCTTTCATTCCAAAGCCTAATCACCGCTTTTTAGTAGCAGACTTTTCCGCTATTGAAGCAAGGGTAATTGCATGGCTTGCAAAGGAAAAGTGGCGTATGGATGTATTTGCAACTCATGGGAAGATATATGAAGCAAGTGCTAGTCAAATGTTTAAAGTTCCTATTAAACAAATTACAAAAACCTCACCATTAAGGCAAAAAGGGAAATTGGCAGAATTATCCTTTGGATACGGTGGGTCAGTTGGAGCACTTATATCTATGGGAGCACTTGATATGGGAATAAAGGAAAGTGAACTTAAAGGACTTGTTACTGCGTGGAGACAGGCTAACCCTAATATAACAAGGCTGTGGTGGGATATTGATAAGGCAGCACTTAAAGCAGTAAAGGAAAGAACAACTACAACAGTAGGCAAAATACAAATACATTATGAAAGTGCAATGCTATTTATTATATTACCATCAGGACGAAAGCTATCCTATATTAAGCCAAGAATTGAAATAAACAAGTTTGGTAGAGAAGGCATTACCTATGAAAGCATTGGAACTACAAAGAAATGGGAGAGAATCGAAACCTATGGAGCAAAGCTAGTCGAAAATATTGTACAGGCTATCTCTCGTGACTTATTAGCAGAAGCTATGCTTCGTGTAGCCAATAAAGGCTATGACATAATCATACATGTGCATGATGAAATAGTTGTAGAAGCAGACATGGGACAAGGCTCACTAAAAGAGGTATGTGACATAATGGGAGTACCTCCAGCTTGGGCAGAAGGACTACCGCTTCGTGCAGATGGTTATGAATGTGAATATTACAGAAAGGATTGATAAAATATTATGCAAATAGCAGTAGCAAATAGTCGTAAAGAAAAAGTATGGAAGAACATAGATATTTCATGGAATGACTTTATAAAGAAGGTAAGCAATACACATAGAACCGCTGAGAGTGTTGAAGAATACAGAAAATTACCAAAGCCTAAACAAGATGATGTTAAAGATGTAGGAGGCTATTTAGGTGGGAAGCTTAGGAGTGGTAAGCGTAAAACAGGATTTGTAGAATACCGCTCCATGCTTACACTAGATATGGATTATGCAGATAGTAGTTTGTGGGATCAAATCGATATGTTTTATGATTTTACATGTTGTATATATTCCACCCATAAACACGCTAGTGAGAAGCCAAGACTTAGATTAATAATCCCTTTAGCAAGAAATGTAACAGCAGATGAATATACAGCAGTAGGAAGAATGGTGGCATATGATATTGGTATTGAACAATTTGATGATACCACCTATGAACCAACAAGACTAATGTACTGGCCTTCAACATCTAGTGATGGTGAATTTGTATTTAAGCATCAAGAAGGAGTGCTACTAGACCCTAACAAGGTACTTTCAAGATATAAGGATTGGCATGATAGCAGTCAATGGCCTGTATCCTCAAGACAAAGAAGTATAGTAAAACACAATATTTCAAAACAAGCTGACCCATTAGAAAAGGAAGGTTTAATAGGTGCATTCTGTAGAGCTTATGGCATTGAAACAGCTATAGACAAATTCCTGTCTGATGTGTACAACCCTAGTTTAATAGAAGGTAGATACGATTATATTCCTGCTGACTCAACTGCTGGTGTGCTTATTTATGATGACAAATTCACCTTTTCTCATCATGCTACAGACCCTGCTTGCAGTAAATTATGTAATGCCTTTGATTTAGTAAGAATTCATAAATTTGGAGAATTGGATAGTAAGACAGATGAAGACACTACCCCATCAAAGCTGCCATCATATAAAGCCATGCAGGAGCTATGCGTAACTGATGAAAACGTAAAAAGACAGCTTGCCATAGAACGTCAGGAGCAGGCGGTAACTGAATTTACTGGTACTGCTGATTTTTCTAATGCAACTGATGAGGATTGGCAGACGAAGCTTGAAATAGGTAGAAAAGGTGAAGTACTTAATTCATTAAAGAATCTAATTACAATACTTGAAAATGACCCACACTTAAAAGCACTTGTATTCAACCAGCTTGCTGATGGAATGGAGATAAAAGGAGAAGTTCCATGGAAGCATCCTAGCAAGTTTTGGAGAGATGCAGATGATGCCCAGCTTATTAGCTATATAGACTTAACCTATGGTAGCTTTTCGGGAAGAAACTATAATATAGCAGTAACAAAAGTAACTGATGACCGTTCATATCACCCAATAAGGGAGTTTTTAAATAAGCTGCCTGAGTGGGACGGTATCGAAAGAGTTGACACCATACTAATAGATTATCTTGGAGCACCAGACAATGAATACACTAGGGCAGTAACAAGAAAGTTTTTATGTTCAGCTATAGCAAGAGTACTAGCACCTGGATGTAAATTCGATACCATGCTTGTTTTAAATGGACCACAAGGGATTGGAAAGAGTACCCTTATATCAAAGCTTGGCGGCGAGTGGTTTTCAGACAGCTTGCATTTATCAGATACAAAAGATAAAACAGCAGCAGAAAAATTACAAGGATACTGGATTTTAGAAATTGGAGAACTAGCAGGACTAAGAAAAGCTGAGGTGGAGACCTTGCGAAGTTTTCTATCTAGGCAAAATGATATATACAGAGCAAGCTTTGGAAGGAGAGCGACTCCCCATCCAAGACAATGTATATTTATAGGAACAACAAATGCTGAAAATGGATATCTGCGTGATACCACAGGAAATCGTAGATTTTGGCCTGTGAAAACCCCCTGTGTTGGAGCAAGACCATCATGGTCAATTACTAATGAAGAGGTGTTGCAAATATGGGCAGAAGCCTTAGTATACCACAAAGCAAAAGAACCATTGTTCCTAGATAAGGACTTAGCTAAATTTGCAGTAAACGAACAACGTGAAGCTATGGAAAGTGATGATCGTGAAGGTTTAGTACGTGAATATTTAGAAAAATTACTACCCGAAAATTGGAGTTCTATAAGTCTTTATGAAAGAAGAAACTTCCTAAATGGTGGAGATTTTGGAACTACAGCAGTTGGGACTATTAAGCGTGAGCGTGTTTGTAATATGGAAATATGGTGTGAGTGTTTTGAAAAAGAGAGAGCTAACTTAAAACGGCAAGATGCAAATGAGATAGCTTCAATAATGGCTAAAATAGATGATTGGAAAAAATCAGATAAAAAGATGAGTTTTGGTATTTATGGAATTGTTAGCGGTTATGAAATAATCAAATAATTGGTATTGCCGACAACCATTTCATCGGCAAAAGCATTGCCGTAGATGGGAAAAAAGTAATTTGCCCTTTGCCGATATATTTGCTCAAAGTAACTTTGACGGCAAAGGGTATAAAACACTAGTATATAAAGGATTGCACGACGTCTTTGCTATTGTTGCCTATATATACATATTAAATATAAATATATATATATAAGATATATAGAATATAAGAAATATATATATAGAAGTATAGAGACTTTTAAGGCTAATCGGCAAAGACCAAGAAAGGGTAAAATATGAGAGAAAGTGAAATTGAAAAGACACTCACAGAGGAAGTGAAAAAGCGTGGAGGGTTAGCATTAAAAATTGTATCTCCTAGTATGGCAGGAGTTCCAGATAGATTGATATTGATGGAGTGCGGCAGACTTGCCTTTATTGAGCTTAAAGCTCCTGAAAAGAAAATGAGACCACTGCAAATAAAGAGAAAAAAGCAATTAGAAGCATTAGGATTTTTAGTATATTGCATAGACAGTAAAGAACAGATTGGAGGTGTGCTTGATGAAATATGTTCCACATGAATATCAAAAATATGCTCAAGACTTTATTATCAAGCACCTTGCCTGTGGCTTAATGTTAGATATGGGGTTAGGAAAAACAGTAATTACTTTAACAGCAATATGGCTTCTGATATTTGATTACTTTGAAGTGTCTAAGGTTCTTGTAATAGCTCCACTTCGAGTAGCACAAGATACCTGGAGCAAAGAATGTGAAAAGTGGGAGCATTTAAACTGGTTGAGGATTTCAAAAATACTAGGTACAGAAAAACAAAGAGAAACAGCACTAAGAACAAAAGCTGATATTTATATAATAAATCGTGAAAATGTAGAGTGGCTATGTGAAAACTGTAAATTTGATTTTGACATGGTGGTAATAGATGAACTATCAAGCTTTAAATCACCTAAAGCTAAAAGGTTTAAAGCACTACGTAAGGTCAGACCAAAGGTAAAAAGGATCATAGGACTTACAGGAACACCAGCACCAAATAGCTTAATGGATTTATGGAGTCAGATAAATCTACTTGATATGGGTGAAAGATTAGGACGATTCATTACCAATTATCGAAATGAGTACTTTGTTCCTGATAAAAGAAATCAACAAATAGTGTTCAGCTATAAGCCAAGAGAAGGAGCAGAGGAATTAATATATAACAAGATTTCTGACATCTGCGTTAGTATGAAAGCTTGTGACTACTTGAAAATGCCAGAACGAATTAATAATGTTGTTGAGGTTCAAATGTCACAAAATGAAGAAGCTTTATATAAAAAGCTAGAAAGAGAAATGCTTCTACCCTTTGTGGATGGTGACATAGATGCAGTAAATGCAGCTGCTCTTTCAAATAAACTACTTCAAATGGCAAATGGTGCTGTATATGATGAATTCAAAGCAGTTAAGAAAATACATAGTAAAAAGCTTGAAGCCTTAGAAGATTTAATTGAGTCTGCGAATGGAAAGCCAGTACTTATCTTTTATGGGTACAAGCATGATAAAGAAAGAATAGCAGAAAAGTTTAAGGTTACTGAAATATTAACAAGTGAGGATATAACAAAATGGAATAAAGGTGAAATACCTATTGCAATAGCACACCCTGCATCAGCAGGACATGGACTAAACCTTCAAGCAGGAGGTTCAACGGTTATATGGTTTTCAATAACATGGAGCTTGGAACTATACCAACAAGCCAATGCAAGACTATGGAGACAGGGACAAAAAGAAACAGTAGTTATTCATCACATAATCTGTAAAGGAACAATAGACGAACAAGTGATGGAAGTATTACAAAGAAAACAAACTGGACAAGATGCATTAATAAATGCAGTAAGAGCGAGAATTCGAGGTGGAACTTATGAAAATAAATGATATATGCATAAATCGTAATAAAAGCAATAGCTGTAAGAACTTGAATGTAAAAAAATGTACAGAAAAATTATGTTCCTTTGCACAAACAAAAGAACAAGCAGAAGCTTCTCGAGAAAATGCATTTAAAAGATTAGCTAGTCTTGACATAGAAAAGCAATATAAAATAGCAGTTAAGTATTATGACTGCAAAATGCCTTGGTTGAAGGGTAGTGTTAAAAATGAAGGTTAAAGAATATTTGGGACAGGCTTATCGTATAGACCAACGAATCAATAGTAAACTGGAGCAGATTATATCATTACGTGATCTGGCTACAAAAGCAACATCAACACTGAGCGATATGCCCCATGGTACTAAAAAAGGCACCAGCTCAATGGAAAACATAATCTGTAAGATGGTGGATTTGGAAAATGAAATCAATGATGATATAGACAAACTTGTGGATTTAAAACGAGAAATAGTATCTGTCATAAAAAAGATTAATAATCCAGAGCATCAAACTCTACTAGAACTTCGTTACCTTTGTTTTAAAACATGGGAGAAGATTGCAGTGGATATGGGATATAGCATACAGAATGCTTATAAGTTACATGACCGAGCACTGGAATGTGTAGAGGTTTTTAAAGAGTAGAGTAAAGTTGATTGTTTTAGAGTATCAAAATCTGATATTATGTATAATAGCAAAAGAATTAAAAAACAAATTAAAAGAGTAGAGTAGAGTAAAGTAAAGTTGATTGTTTTAGAGTATGAAAGTCTGATATGATTTATAATAGCAAAAGAATTGAAAAGCAAATTAAAAGAGTAGAGTAAAGTTGATTGTTTTAGAGTATCGAAATCTGATATTATATATAATAGCAAAACAATTAAAAAATACAGGAGAGCCATCATAGAGAAATCTGTGGTGGTTTTTTTATATACAAGAATGAGGTGAAACAATAATGCCAATGAAACCAAAGAAACCATGTAAGCATCCGGGATGCCCAATGCTAACTGATGATAAATACTGTGAGTTCCATATAAGGTTATACAAAAACGAACGAGCTAGTGCAAAGGAAAGAGGCTATGACAGCAGATGGAGAGCAGCCAGAAGTAGATTCTTAAAAGCTAATCCCTTGTGTGTCAGGTGTAAAGACAATGGAACAATAACTCCTGCTACAGTAGTCGACCACATCAAACCACATCGAGGTGACAACATACTCTTTTGGAATGAAATTAACTGGCAATCATTATGTAAAAAATGTCATGACAAAAAGACTATGACAGAGGATAGATACATTGAATACAAGTACTAGAAAAAATATTAACTCTACTAATAATTGTTGTGCATAACTTGTTAACAAGCTATGCATAACCTGTGGATATATACCCTGGGGGGAGGGGGGTGAAGTCCTCTAAGCCTTGCGGCGCCTACACCGCTGCCTACCTTTACGTAAACAATCGCATAATTCAGAGGCCCCGGGGTGTAAAATTCGAGAAAAAGTGTGAACCGTTGCAAACACTGGGTTTGAGCCATGTTGAGCTGTAAGAAATTAGGCGAAAATCAAGCAAAAAAGAGGTGAAAAACATGCAAAAAACATCAAAAAACATGCAAAAACAGCAAAAAAGCCATCAAGTTTTAAAACTTAGACAAAAAGGCTATGGATATAAGAGTATTGCTAATATTTTAAATATAAACAGGGATGAGGCAAGAAACGAATGTAAAAAGAATAATCTTATCGGCTATGGTCAGCAGGTCAGGGATGCGGTTATCGAACCAATAAATATCCAAAGAGAATGCCTGTACTGCGGCAAGGAAATAAACACCCAAGAGCGTAGGGGAAGAAAATCAAAATACTGCACAGAAAAATGCAGACGAGCATGGTGGAGTGAAAACAATGACAAGAAAAACAAAATGGCATGGTACACATTTACCTGCAAGCACTGCGATAAAGAATTTAAGGCTTATGGCAATAAAAACAGAAAGTTTTGCTCAATAAGATGCTCAATAGATTATAGATTTGGAACCACCATTCATAACGAATAGGTGTTTTTTTATTGCTAACAAGGGAGGAGAAATTTGTGGATATTAATTTAAAAATAGAATATGTACCGATAACAGAAATTAAAAAATATAAGAATAATGCTAAAATTCATACTGAAAAACAAATAGATCAAATTGTGGAGTCAATAAAATCCTTTGGATTCAATGACCCCATTGGTATTTGGAATGATGAAATAGTAGAAGGTCATGGCAGATACGAAGCAGCTAAAATATTAAAGATAGATAAAGTCCCAATAATAAGATTAGATCATTTAACAGATAAGGAACGAAAAGTATATATATTAGCTCATAACAAGCTGACCATGAATACTGGCTTTGAATTAGAAAACTTGGTATTGGAATTAGAAGAACTACAAGGGTTTGGTATTGATTTAAATCTTACAGGCTTTGATGCCGCAGAAATAGATGATTTATTCAGCCAAGTTCACTCGAAGGATATAAAAGAAGATGACTTTGATGAGCCACTACCAGAAGTACCAATAACCAAGCAGGGAGATGTGTGGCTGCTTGGAAGGCATAGGCTAATATGTGGAGACAGCACAAAACTTGAAACATATAAGGTTTTAATGGATGGAAAGAAAGCAAACCTAGTTGTGACAGATCCTCCATATAATGTATCCTATGAAGGGACAGCAGGAACAATCCAAAATGATAATATGGAGGATAAGAAATTCTACGAGTTTCTTCTAAATGCATATAAAGGCATGTATGAAAATATGGCTGATGGAGCTACAATTTATGTATTCCATGCAGATAGAGAAACAGTTAATTTCAGAGTAGCCTTTAAAGATGCAGGGTTCTTTTGTCATCAAACCTGTATATGGGTAAAAAACTCATTAGTATTAGGTCGCTGTGACTATCAATATAGCCATGAACCAGTACTTGTAGGATGGAAGCCGACAGCAGGACATAAATTTTATGGAGACAGAAAACAGAGAACAACATGGAATTTTGATAGACCAAGAAAATCGGAACACCATCCAACAACAAAGCCAATAGCATTGGTAGTTTACCCAATTACAAATTCAAGCCTAACAAACTCTATAGTACTTGACCCCTTTGGGGGAAGCGGTTCAACCTTGATAGCATGTGAACAGACTGATAGGATTTGTTACACAATAGAGGTTGATGAAAAGTATGCGGATGTAATAGTTAAAAGGTTTTATCAATATTCTTTAGAACACAAGAATTCTGATAAAGCAGCAACTGACAAAGACGTGTTTCTGATAAGAGATGGTGAGAAAATTAAATATTCAGATGTGATAAAGGAGCAATAGCGGTTATACATACAGCTATATGCTCTTTTGTTTTTGGAGGTGATAAATTGGAATTCATAGATTTCTTTTCAGGAATAGGAGGCTTTAGATTAGGACTAGAGCTTGCAGGACATAAATGTATAGGCTACTGTGAAAAAGACAAATTCGCAGTTAAATCATATAGGGCAATGTTTAATACAGAAGGTGAGTGGTATAGAGATGACATTACAACAATTAAATCAGAAGAAATCCCCTACGCAGACATCTGGTGCTTTGGTTTCCCGTGTTCCGATATTGCCATTTGTGGTAAACAAAGAGGAATCAGAGGAGAACGAAGTGGCTTATATTTTGAACTTACTAAACTCCTCAAAAGCAAAGAAGAAAAGGATAAACCCTCATACCTGCTCATTGAAAACGTTAAAAATTTACTATCAATTAATGATTCATGGGACTATCTTGAAGTTCTCATTGAATTGGACGAAGCAGGGTATGATGCAGTCTGGCAGGTGCTTAATTCCAAAGATTTTGGAGTCCCCCAAAACAGAGAGCGGGTGTTCATTGTCGCAAATCTTAGAAGCAGAGGTAGAAGAAAAATATTACCTGTCAGCGGAGAAAACACAGCAGCTCTTAAGCAGATTATAGGAGGAATGCAGGGCTACAGGGTATATGACCCTGATGGTATTTCAACGACCTTAATAGGTAATGCTGGTGGAATCGGTGCAAAAACAGGCTTATATTGTGTTGGAAATGTAAACCCCAGTGGAAGAGGTATGGATGGAAATGTGTACTCAACAGAAGGATTAGCTCCTACAATTACTACTAATAAGGGTGTTGGAAGCAAAATATTTATAGACCAATCAGCAATAAAGCCAAAGCTGACAGAAACATCAAGATGCATTACTGCAAGATACACAGCAGGTATTGTAAACAGAACTGCTGCCAATAGCGGTGTACTTGAAGCAAGGGCGGTAATAACCCCTGAAAGGGAAAACAAACGCCAAAACGGGAGAAGAATAAAAAATGCAGATGAGCCAATGTTCACTTTAACAAGTTCAGACAAGCAAGGCGTAGCAATTAATCATAATAGCAGCTATAGAATAAGAAGGCTGACTCCTAAAGAATGCTTCAGACTTCAAGGTTTTTCTGATGAGCTGTTTGAAAAAGCTAGGTCAGTAAATTCAGACTCACAGCTCTATCGGCAAGCAGGAAATGCAGTAAGTGTGCCTGTGGCTTATGCAGTAGCCAAGACACTGCCAAATGAATAATAAATGTTCATATACCATGATATAAAACTTGATAATATTTCGATAATAAGTGATAAATGTAATAACGAAAGCAGAGGGGGTATTATCAATGAATAGAAAAGAAATGATTAAAACGCTAGAAGCACATTTTAGTGTAAAGGCAAGATACATGGGAGCACCAAGTTTCGCATATCAGATAGACATAAATGGCAAGAGCTACATAATCGATAGGGCAGGAATTATTGTAACAGCAGAAGGTGAGCCAATTGAACTTGATAGGCTGATGAATGGTGATGTTGAGAAGGAATTAGTTGCGGATGAGGTAATTAGCCAAAATACTTCTACAGTGGAGGATAAGGAAGCACCTGCAAATATAGATGAAGCAAATACAGAAGATAAGCATACAGAACAACAAGAACCAATAAGCTTTGAAGTAAGCATACCAATGGATGGACACACCTACATAAGCCTAAGAAACATAGTAAACATGACCTACAGCAAACAGGGTTTAGTTAAAAGGGTATTTGAGGTAGATTATGACATCATAGATTCAGCCTTCACTAAAGCCATCAACAGCACAGAAATCCAAAGCATGGAGGACTTCAAGAAAGTAGTAACCCAAAATCAAGAACACTGCCAAGGAATAGGATTCAACTTTAGTGACAAAACCATAGACTTCAAATTCTATAACGACCAACTGAATCAAGACAAATTAGAAGCATACATTCAGTTTATAACCTTACTAAGTAAAAGTGCAAAAGCCTTAAAATATGCATCCCCTAAGCCTACAGATACAGATAACTTCAAATTCACAATGAGAGTATGGCTAATAAGACTGGGATTTAATGGTGGGGAATATAAAAAAGTAAGAAAGACTTTACTTGAGAATTTATCAGGAAATGGAGCGTTTAGGAGTTTACCAACACAAAGCACAGAAGAATAGTAGAAATTGTAAACAGTACACAAAAAATGGCTGTATTACTTGCCGAATAAGCTGTGTTATTTGTAGATAATATTGGTCACATATAACTGGATATGTACCCCTGACAGAGGTAATATGTACACTACCGAAAGGTAATAAACACAATCTGAAAGGGGTAGCAAGGGATGAAAAATCAAACGATTGGCGTAGAAATTGAGATGACAGGCATAACAAGAGAAGAAGCTGCCGAGGTTACAGCAAGGTTTTTAGGAGGAGAAATTGAAAGAACCTTTGACAACTACGATACCTACAAAATAACTGTACAATGTAGAGAATGGAAGATAATGAGAGATGCAAGCATACTGACAATGAAAAAATCAAGAGGCAAGCTTGTATCAGCAGATAACAGCTACAGCGTAGAATTGGTTACACCAATCTTAACCTACGAAAACGATATAGAAACCTTACAAGAATTAGTAAGACAACTTAGAAAAGCGGGAGCCGTAAGTAACAGCAACCTCTGCTGTGGTTGCCACGTGCACATAGGTGCAAAAGATCACACACCAAACACCTTGAAAAACCTAGTCAATCTCATGGCTTCAAAGGAAGATTTAATATACAAAAGCTTAGAAATAGACCCTGCAAGAGTAAGGTACTGCAAGAAGGTCAACGAGAACCTGATTGAAACAATAAACAAGAAAAAGCCAAAAACCTTGGAAAAGCTTGCTGATATCTGGTACAGCCAATACGGTGCAGAAAGCCGAAGCAGACACTACCATTCCAGCAGATACCATGGACTCAATCTACATAGCACCTTCACAAAAAACACTATCGAATTCAGACTTTTCAACGGGACCATGCATGCAGGAAAAATCAGAAGCTACGTAGTTTTCTGCCTAGCAATAAGCAACCAAGCACTAAACCAAAAAAGTGCAAGTGCCAAGAGAACCCAAACGGACAACGAGAAATACACCTTTAGATGCTGGCTTCTAAGATTAGGACTTATCGGTGACGAGTTTAAAAATTGCAGACAGCATCTTATGGACAACCTTTCGGGGGACAGTGCGTGGAGAACACCAAGAGCCGCTTGAGATTAAGCTAAGCTACCAAAGGGCTACAGTGCCCTTTGGTGCAAACAAAATTTTTATTAGGGAGAATGGATTAATGAAAAATATGAAGTTTGGAAGAACAAAATTGTATGTTAGTTATGGTTCGAACACAAACGTTGACAGAATGAAGCAAAGATGCCCTAAAGCTAAGCTTATAGGCAAGGGAATATTGAAAGATTACAAGTTGACCTTTAGAGGAGTACACAAGGGAGTTGCTAATATAGAACCCAAAAAAGGCACATCACTAGAGGTTGTATTATGGGAAATAACAGAAGCTTGCGAGTTTGCCTTAAATTTGTATGAGGGGTATCCTATTTTATATATTAAAGAAACAGTGGAGGTCATTATTGATGGAAAGCCTACAAAAGCAATGGTGTACATTATGGCAAGCCAATACACTAACATGCCAGCTTCACCAATGGAATCATATTATTCAACCATAGCAAAAGGCTATGAAGAAAACAATATCGACCTAAAGCAATTACAAACAGCATATTCAGAATGCTTAGCTGAGTTAGGAGAAAGGGTATAGGTATGGATAAATTTTTTACACAGAAATTCTGTGATAGATGCAGAGGCTCCTTGGAAGAAGGTCGAATAATGTCGAGATTCAACACGGATTGCATTTGTATGATTTGCAGTGAAAAGGAAAAGCAGGACAAGGATTACGACAAAGCAGTAAAGGCAGAACATGAGGAAATAAGGAAGGGAAACTTCAATTTTAAAGGCATAAGAGGCTAGTACAACAACAAATCAATACTAAAACAGTTCAAGAGTCTACTACACCAGTAGGCTCTTTTGCATATAGAAATACTCAGAGTGGAGGTGATATACTTATGGCGCAACGAGGCAGAAAACCTATACCCACTGCAATTAAACAGTTGGAGGGCAATCCCGGTAAAAGACCACTAAACAAAAATGAACCAAAGTTTGAAAAGGCAGCACCTAAATGTCCTGCATGGCTTGACAGTGAAGCTAAAAAGGAATGGAAAAGAATGAGCAAGTCTCTTGAGGCTATAGGTATCTTAACAAAAGTAGATACAGCATCCTTTGCAGGATACTGCCAAGCCTATGCAAGATGGAAGGAGGCAGAAGAATTCCTAACAAAGCATGGGACTATTTTTAAAACTCCATCAGGATATATTCAACAAGTACCTCAAGTTTCAATAGCACAGACTTACTTAAAAATAATGAAGGACTTCTGCTCTGAATTTGGATTAACACCTGCTTCAAGAACAAGGCTTCATGTAGATATAGAAGGAGATAACAAATCAGTAGATGAGATGGAACTGTTATTAGTAGGAGTACCAAAGGCAACAGACTTATTTGATGATTCTTAAAGGGGGGGATAAAAGATGCCCTATAGTGAAGCCCATGCAAATCACGCAATGAACTTTATACAACAACTAAAGCTAACAAAAGGAAAATGGGCAGGACAACCTTTCATTCTTCTACCTTGGGAGCTAGATTTAATAAAAAAAGTATTCGGTACATTAAGAGAAGATGGGACAAGACAATATAAAACAGTATACGTAGAAATTGGGAAGAAAAATGGAAAATCTGAGCTAGGAGCTGCCATAGCACTATACATGCTGTGTGCAGATGGAGAAGAAAATGCAGAAGTATACGTTGCCGCCTGTGACCGTCAGCAAGCCAGCATAATTTTTAATACCAGTATTAACTTTGTAGAAGGCAATAGAACACTATCAAGATTAACAAAAACAGTACGCTCAATCAAGAGAATCGTATACCCAAGAACAGGAAGCTTCTACCAAGTACTAAGCTCAGATGTAAAATCAAAATCAGGACTTAATGTATCCTGCGTAATACTAGATGAAATATGGACATACCCAAATCCAGACCTTGCAAAAATGCTAACCACAGGCTCAGGAGATGCAAGAGAACAACCCTTATTCATATACTTAACAACAGCAGGAAATAAACTAACTGGATATGGATGGGACATGCACTGTAAAGCAAAAGACATATTAGCAGGAAGAAGAATAGACCCCACCTTTCTGCCCATAATCTATGGACTAGAAGAAAAGGATGATTGGGAAGATGAAAAAAACTGGTATAAGGCTAACCCGAGCCTTGGACATACCATTAAAATAGATAGAGTTCGTGAAGCCTTCGAGCAAGCAAAACAAGACATTGGGGATGAAGCCCTATTTAAACAATTAAGACTAAACATGTGGTTAAAACAGGACATAAAGTGGATGCATATGGATGTTTGGGGGAAATGCTCATTTCCTGTTGACCCTGAAAAATTAAAGGGCAGGGAGTGCTACGGTGGACTTGACCTTTCAAGCTCAATAGATATAACGGCATTTGTACTAGTATTTCCACCTATAGAGACTGATGATAAGTACTATGTGATTCCGTATTTCTGGATTCCAGAAGAGAACATGAGCTTGAGGGTAAAACGAGACCATGTTCCCTATGATATTTGGGAGAAGCAAGGATTTATAAAGACTACAGAGGGAAACGTTATTCACTACGGTTTTATAGAAAAATTTATTGAGGACTTAGGAACAAAATACAACATAAAAGAAATAGCATTTGATCGCTGGGGAAGTGTGCAGATGGTGCAGAATCTCGAAGGTATGGGGTTTGCTGTAGTGCCCTTTGGACAAGGCTTTAAGGATATGTCTCCCACAAGTAAAAGAATGATGGAGCTGACAATGGAAAAGAAAATAGCTCATGGAGGACACCCAGTATTAAACTGGATGATGGATAACATTCACATACGAACAGACCCTGCAGGAAATATAAAACCTGACAAATCAAAGTCCATTGAAAAAATAGATGGAGTAGTAGCAATGATTATGGCACTGGATAGAGCTATTAGGAATAATGGTGATATCAAAAACATCTATGAAAAAAGAGGAATGAGAAGTTTCCTAGACTAGGAGGTGATGCCTTGAAATTTAAAGATAGACTAAAGCTATTTCTAACACCACAAAATGCCCTATTTGAAGTCCTCCAGAAATATTCGGAGGATTTTTTAAGTGGAGAAGATGTTCCTACAGATAACTTAAGAATAAACACAGCAACAGCAATGAGCTTCTCACCAGTCTTTGCATGTAATAGGGTACTTTCTGAAACCTTAGCAAGCTGTCCAATAATGCTTTATGAGAAGGATGGTGATGGAAATAGAAAAAAGATAACAGATACAGCAGAATACGGAGTACTACATTATGCACCTAATGCTGAGATGACACCTGTTCAATTTAAAGAATTTGGAATGACAAATATTAATTTAGGCGGCAACTTCATAGCACAAAAGGTATTCAACCTTCATGGAGAGCTGCTAGAACTTAGACCAATATCATGGGAAAGAGTAAGAATTGATATTGATAAATCAACGGGAAGATTACTGTACTATATAGACGATAACTCAACACCTAAAACACGAGCAGAAATACTGCACATACCTGGATTAACTTTAGATGGATACATAGGAATAACCCCACTATCTTATTCAGCACTAACTATTGATATAGGGTTATCTCAAGATATATTTGAAAGAAACTTTTACCATAATAGGGCATCAACCAGTGGAATATTCCAATATCCTAATGAGCTTTCAGACGATGCTTTTCAAAGACTAAAAAAGGATATTAAGAAAAACTATACAGGACTTTCTAATGCAGGAGTTCCAATGATACTGGAAGGTGGAGGACAATTCAAAGAAATAACTATGAAGCTAACGGATGCACAGTTCTTGGAATCCAAGAGATTCAGAATAGAAGATGTGTGCAGGATTTTCAGAATACCACTTCACTTGGTACAAGACCTAACAAGGTCAACAAATAACAACATAGAGCATCAAAGCTTAGAATTTATTGTTTATACCATGCTTCCTTGGTTTAAGAGATGGGAGGAGAATTTAAATTTACAGCTACTATCAAAGGAAGCAAGAAGGAAGAATAGGTACTTTGAATTTAATATCAGCGGACTTCTAAGAGGTGATATAAAGTCAAGATATGAAGCCTATGCACAGGGCAGACAATGGGGATGGCTATCGGTCAATGATATACGAAGGCTTGAAAATATGAATCCAATACCTAATGGAGATATTTATTTAGAACCTCTCAATATGGGAGAAGCAGGAAAACAACAAGAACAGCTTAAGGCACTAAGGGAAGAAACATTTAACATGATTAATGAAGGGAAGTGTTAAAGCTTGAAAAATAAATACTATAACTTTGTAAAGAAGGATTCTAAAAGTGCTGACTTATATATTTATGGTGTAATAAGCTCATATAAATGGGATGACACAGATGTTACAGCAAACAGCTTTAAGGATGAACTAGACAAGCTTGGAGATATTGAAGTTCTGAATATATATGTCAATTCCCCCGGTGGTTCAGTATTTGAGGGGCAAAGCATATACTCACAACTTAAAAGACATAGAGCTATTAAGAATGTATATATTGATGGGATAAGTGCTTCAATAGCAAGTGTTATAAGCATGTGCGGAAAAGTATTTATTCCTAAAAACGCTATGATAATGGTTCATAATGCGTCCACTTTTGCAGAAGGCAATTCCAATGATTTTAGAAGCCTTGCAGATACATTAGATAAAGTGAATCAAACAATAATTGAGGTATATGCAGAAAAAACAGGGTTAGCAGAGGACAAGTTGAAAGAACTTATGGACAAAGAGAGCTGGCTAACTGGTAAGGAAGCTGTTGACCTAGGCTTTGCAGACGAATTATTGGAAGAAAATAAAATGGTGGCATGTATCAGGGATTATGAGGCGGCGTTTTTAAACAAATATAAGAACACACCCGAATTTTTAATTACTAACGATGAAGAACAAATCCAACTATTAAAATCAAAGCTTGCTTTAGCGTGTGAATGCTAAGGCATTAATTTTATAAATGAAAGGTAGGAAATAAATATGTCAGAAATGATGAAGCAACTATTAGCAAAACTAAACCAACTAGAATTAGAATCAAAAAACCTAATAAGTAAAGAGGATGCTACGGCAGAAGAAATCAATGCAAAGCTTACTGAAATAAAGGCACACAAAGCGAAAATTGAAGCACAAAAGGAAATGGATGTAATAGATGCAGAAAGACAAAAGCAAGCACAAACACCAGCAAATGAGCCAATATATGCTCAACCTAAAAACCATGATGAAAAGAAGTGGAAAGGAATGGGCGAATTTTTAGGAGCAGTAGCCAAAGCCTCAGCTCCCGGTGGAAGAATGGACAATAGGCTAACATACCAAAATACAGCCACAGGACTTAATGAAAGCATAGCCTCAGAAGGTGGATTCTTACTTGAAAATGACTTTATCAAAAGCTTATTTGAATCCATGATAACACAAAGTCAGGTAGCAAACAGAATAAGAATGATACCTATAGGCTCAAATACTAATAGGCTTAGAACCCTTGGTATTGATGAAAACAGCAGGGCAAATGGCTCAAGATGGGGTGGGGTTCAGGCTTACTGGGTAGCAGAAGCTGATACAGCGGCACAAACTAAACCTAAGTTTAGAGAAATAGAAATGTCACTGCAAAAGCTATTAGCACTATGTTATGTGACAGATGATTTACTGCAAGATACAACAGCACTTGAAGCGATAATAAAACAAGCTTATGCCGATGAAATGAGCTTTAAAATTGATGATGCAATAATCAATGGAACAGGTGTTGGAATGCCTTTAGGCATATTAAACTCAGATGCATTAGTTACTACTTCAAAAGAAACAGGACAAGAAGCAGGGACAATAAAGTATGAAAATATACTAAGAATGTGGAGTTCAATGCCTGCAAGACTAAGAGCAAATGCTGTGTGGTACATAAATCAAGAAATAGAACCACAGCTATATACAATGGCACTAAATATAGGAACAGGAGGAGCACCTGTGTTTATGCCGTCAGGCGGAGCTGCAACCTCACAGTATTCTACACTTTTAAATAGACCAATAATACCAATAGAGCAGTGTTCACCATTAGGTAAAAAGGGAGACATCATATTAGCAGACCCAACACAGTATATTGGAATAGATAAAAAAGCACCGACAGCAGATGTGTCTATTCACGTAAGATTTTTATTTGATGAGCAGGTATTCAGATTTATATATAAATTCAACGGAATGCCATATAAGGATAAGCCAATAAAGCCGTACAAGGGTTCTAATTCATTAAGTCCCTTTGTAACATTGGCTGATAGATAGGAGGAAAATCATGTTTATAGAAAGATTTAAGATAGTACAAGCAGTAGAGCCTAAGACAACAAATGATGCAATTCAGAGTGCATATATAGACTTAAAAAACTCAGTAAATGCAGTGATTATAGTGGATTTAACACAGGCAGTAGCTCATGCAACTGAAATCTCACTGCATCAAGCAAAGGATGCATTAGGTATTGATGAAAAAATAATGATAAAGGATAATCCAATATGGGTTAAGGAAGATGTTGCAGTTGAGGAAGTAGAACGTACACATGGAGTAGGCTATGTGGTACAAGAAACAGCTAAGAATAAGCAGATAATATTTCAAATAGACCCTTCAAAGCTTGATATTAATAACGGATATACCTGTATTGCTGTAAGGATAGGAGCAACAGCTCAACCTACGAACCTTGCAAGTGTTGATGTTATTTTGGATAGCAAATACAGAAGTTAGGAAAAGGAGTCTTTAAGGCTCCTTTTTAAGGTGAAGCATATGGCAATTAAGATAATAAGTCCACCAATAACAGAGCCTATTACTTTGGATGAAGCTAAACAGCATTTAAGAATAGATGGTAATGATGATGATATTCTTATTATGAGTCTCATAAAACAAGCAAGAGAGTGGTGTGAAGCTTATCAAAATAGGAAATATGCAACTCAAACCTTGGAGCTTGTGTTAGATTGCTTTCCTAAAATTGGATATATAGAATTTACAAGTTGTTCACCAGTACAAAGTGTAGAAAGTATAAAGTATTATGATGTAGAAGGACAAGAATATATATTTGATTCTAGTAACTACTTAATAGATACAGACAGCTTTATTAGTAGAATTGTCCTAAAGCACAACTGCTATTTTCCAAGCATACCACTACAAAAAGTCAATGGAGTAAGGATTAGGTTTATTGCAGGATATGAGAATATACCAGAGATGATAAAGTATGCAATGATAATACAAATGAAGCTTTTATATGATGATTACAGACCTGATGAGAAAACAAAGCTAGAGGAAACTAGAAATGTACTTCTTTCAATGAATAGGGTGATACCGATATGAGATCAGAGGAATTAAAGTACAGAATTACATTTCAGAAATTGCAGTCAGTAGTAAATGATAATGGATTTGAAATTGAAGAATGGATAGACTTTAAAAATGTGTGGGCAAAGGTAGCTAATCTTCATGGAAAAGAGTACTTTGAGGCGGCTGCTGTTCAGAAGGAAAATACGGTGAAGTTTGTAATACGGTATACTGATGGGATTGATGCTGATATGAGGATTCTTTTTAAAGGGAAGCAGTACAACATAACATCTATTGATAATATCAAATATGCTAATAAATTCATTGAGATTAAGGCTGTGGAGGTGGAGGTTGATGGCTAAACTTGAACTTGAAGGTATGGAGGAATTGGTGGATAGAATAAATAAGCTTGGTGACAAGGGTGAAGCTATAAAGAAAAATGCACTACAGCGAGCAGGGGAAAAGGTCAAAGCCTCTATGGAGAAAAAAGCACCTAGGTCAAAGTTAGCTAAGAAGCATATGGCTGACCATATTAAGGTATCGGATATTGCAAAAGAGGATGGTGTAGATTTTGTTCAAATAGGTCCGAATAAAGGGGATAATTCTAAGTTCTTTTATTCGAAGTTTACAAACTGGGGGACTTCCAAAATACCTGCACAACATTGGGCGGAGAAGTCAGTTCATGAAAATAGGAGAGAAATTAATGAAATAATCAAAGAGGAGCTTGAAAGGGGACTTGATGATATTGATAAATAAGTTGATTATTGATACTCTAAAGCTTCTGAATGTACCAGTGTGTTTTCAAAAGTACACTGGTAAAGCTTCTACTTATATCACTTTTCATGAGTATATTGAAAGTGGAGAAGGCTTTGAAGATGATGTGGAAGTATTCACAGGCCACTATATACAAATAGATGTATGGTCAAAAGGAGATTATACAGTATTGGTTAAGTCCATAAAAGAATTACTTAATGCGGTAGGATTCAAAAGGTTAGATGAAGCCGATTTATATGAGGAAGATACAGGACTCTATCATAAAGGTATGCGTTTTTTTTATTTAGAGGAAAAGGAGGTTGTTTAGATGGCAAGACAAATAGGGTTAAGGGATATACATATAGCATTACTTACTAAGGACGATAATACGGGTGTTACTTATGATGTACCCACTAAGCTTGAAAGGGCAATAAGTGCAAAGCTTACACCTAAGTCAAATTCGGAGAACATTTACTCCGATGATAGTGTTGAAGATGTTGTGACATCCTTTGAGGGAGTGGATGTCGAGATAGAAATAAATCAGTTAGCTCTTGAAAGTAGAGCCAAGCTACAAGGTGCAAAGGTTATAAAGGGGATACTAATTGAAAGTAAGGATGATATGCCGCCTACTATTGCATTAGGGTTTAAATCGAAGAAGAGTAATGGAAAATATCGTTACGTGTGGCTGTTGAAGGGGAAGTTCGAGTTATCTTCAGATGAATATGATACCGAAGGGGAAAAGCCACAGCCTAAGAGTGCAAAGCTAAAGGGAACTTTCTTTGCAAGGGACTATGATGGTAATTATCGTTTTATTGGGGATGAGGATGCTGTAGGTATTGATATGACTATTATTGATGCTTGGTTTACTGCTGTCCCTAGTGAGCCTGTTGAAGTTTAGTGGTTGAGATGTGTAGGAATATTTGATAAGATGTAATAAATAACTCGTAGTTGTAGTATAAGGCGAATTAAATGGAGGATATTATGGTAGGAAAGTATAAAGTAATAACTTTGTGCGGGAGTACGAGGTTTAAAGATGAGTTCTTGAAAGTACAAAAACAATTAACTCTAGAAGGTAATATAGTTATTTCAGTAGGATTGTTTGGACATGCTGATGGTGAGTTTGAAAATGTCATCACTCCTGAAATTAAAGTAATGCTTGACGATATACATAAAAGAAAAATCGATATGTCTGATAAAATTTATGTGATTAACAAAAACGGATATATAGGAGAAAGTACAAAAGTTGAAATAGAATACGCTATAAAGACTGGAAAAAGGGTTGATTATTTAGAGTGCCATAATGTTTAGTCTGTTTCGTAATCTTTATATTTAATGAATTAACAGGGATATTAAAATGCCCCTGTTTTTTTATGCTCAAAACTAGAAAGGAAGTGATATTGATTGAAAGCATCAGAACTTAAAAATAAAGGAATTAAATTTACATTAGGTGATAAGGAATATGAACTGAAATTCAACATGAACACCTTCTGTGAACTAGAAGAGGTTTATGGAGATTTGAATAAAGCCTTTGATGATTTGCAGAATATGAAAGTAAAAGCTATTAGGGCATTGATATTCGCGGCAGTAAAGGTAGAAGACGAAACAGCTACATTAAAAGATGTAGGTGAGAAACTTGGAATTAATGATCTTGAAAGATTAGGGATAGCTATAAATGAAGCTTTGAGTACAGCAATGCCAGAGGTAGAAGAAAATATGGGGGAAACATAAGCCACACCAGTTCTGATTCATGGAACTGGGAGTGGCTTTTGTATTTAGCAACCAACCTATTAAAAATGACAGAAGAGCAGTTTTGGAACTGCACCCCTAAAAAGCTTCAAGCACTTTTTAAAATATATAAACAAGTTAATGGAATAGAGGAAGCGGAAGCATTTGATACCATTGATAATATTCTCTTTTAGATTGGAGGTGAGGAATAATGGCGGCAAGCAACACTGTTGTAGCAAGGATTGGACTTGATGATAAGGGATTTCAAGAAGGAATAAATAAAATACAAAGAAGCTTAAAGGTTGTAAAAAGTGAATTTGCAGCTGCAAGCTCCAAGATAGGTGACTTTGGTAAGTCTACTGAAGGATTGAGGTTAAAGTCAGACAGCCTTAATAAGCAGATGGAGCTTCAAAGGTCAAAGGTTGAAGCACTAACTAAGAGCTATCAAGATAGTGCAGATAAAAAAGGTGAGGATGCTAAAGCCACTGAAAACCTTAAAATAAAGCTTAATTATGCTGTAGCCGAAATGAATAAGTTAGAAGGTGAGCTTACTGATGTTAATAGGGAGCTAAAGGTTCAAAGCAGTGGCTTTACTAAACTGGGCAAAAGTCTTGAGGGAATTGGCTCAAAGATGAAAAGTATAGGACAAGGCTTTTCAAATGTAGGAAAGAGCTTAACTATGAATGTTACAACGCCCATTGTCGCAGTAGGCACTGGACTTTTAAAGCTTGCTAATGATTTTGAATCAGCGAATAAGACAATTCGTATTGGAACTGGAGCAACGGGTGAAGCTTTACAAAGTTTAAATAATGACTTCAAGGCGGTTTACACATCTGTTAATACAAATATTGCTGATGCAAGTCAAGTTATAGCAGACCTTAATACTAGAACTGGTCTATCAGGAGAATCCCTTCAAAACCTTTCAACTCAAATGCTGAAGCTCGCTAAAATCACAGGTGAGGACATCAATAGTCTTATTCCTGCTTCAACTAGGATGTTTCAAGATGCAGGATTAAGTGTTGAAGAATATGCAGGTGCTTTGGATTATACCTTTAAGGTTAGTCAAAGTACAGGTATTGGAGTTAGTAAACTTCAACAGCTAATGACTCAATTTGGTGGACCATTAAGACAAATGGGTTTCGATTGGCAGACATCGGCAGTAATGCTTGGTAAGTTTGAACGTGAGGGAGTTAACACTGAACTTGTTGTAGGTTCTCTTCGTATTGCCCTTAGTAAGATGGCTAGAGAAGGAATAAGCGAACCTAACAAAGCACTAGCAGAAATGATTACTCGTATAAAAGAAGCGGGTACAGCAGGTGAAGCGAATGCTATGGCTTTGGAAATGTTTGGTGCAAGAGCAGGTGCAGATATGGCGGCAGCTATTAGAGAAGGAAGACTTAATCTTGATGAGCTGATTGCAAGTATAAAAGCAAGTCCTGAAACTATAGAAAAAGCGGCAAAAGACACAGAAACCGTAGCTGATAAGTTTGCTGTGTTAAAAAATCAAATGGCAGTAGCACTTGAGCCATTAGGCAAAAAGCTATTAGATGCAGTAGAAAAAGCAATGCCTGCAATACAAAGGTTCATAACTAGTATTACTAAAATTATTGAAAGATTCACAGCCTTAAGTCCAGCACAGCAGAACATAATATTGAAGCTTGGTATAATTGTAGCCGCAATAGGCCCACTGCTTATGGTAGCAGGAAAGCTTATATCTATAGGAGGAACACTTTTTACTACCTTTGGCTCAATATCAACTGCTATTGGTGCAACCAGTGGAGCAACCACTGCTGTAGGTGCTTCTTTTACCGCCTTGATTGCTCCTATAGCATTAATCGTTGGAGCGGTAGCAGGTCTTATAGCAATATTTGCTGTGTTATATAAAAACAACGAAGAATTCAGAAACACAGTAAATAAAGTATGGAGTGATATAAAAATAATAATAGGAACTGTTATACAAGCACTAAAGGAGTTGTTTCAAACCTTCATAGCCTTTGCTACAGACATCTGGAGCAAGTATGGAGATAGTATTGTAGGTGTGATTTCCTCTGCCTTTGAGCTGATTTCCAATATAGTAAAGACTGGTCTAAACGTTATTAGTGATGCAATAAAAATAGTAACGAGTCTTATAAAGGGAGACTGGCAGGGTGTATGGGAAGGTATAAAAAGCCTTACTAGCAGTGTCTTTGAGGGTATAAACAATATTATCGGTTCTGCCTTAAATCTGCTTGTAAATATAGTCAAGCTGCCACTTCAAGCAATATCAAACGCTGTAATTAGTGTATGGGAAGGCATCAGAATAGTTACCTCAAATGTATGGAATGGAATAGGCAAAACTATACAAGGGGTAATTAATGGAGTTATCAAAGGACTAAATGTTATGATTAAGGCTTTAAATAAGCTGAGTTTCGATGTTCCTACTTGGGTGCCAGTAATAGGAGGCTCGTCCTTTGGCTTTAATATAGCTCCAATAAAGGAAGTAAACTGGTATGCAAAGGGCGGTATATTTAATAGACCAAGTGTAATAGGTGTCGGGGAAGCAGGAGCTGAAGCTGTTATCCCTATAGATAGATTGGATGAACTAATAGCCAAAGCTATGGAAAAGGTAAAAGGTGTTAGTAACAATGCAAGTGGTATTACTTTACATATTGAAAACTTTATTAATAACACAAGTAAGGATATTGAGCAGTTAGCTTATGAATTAGAATTTATGAGGCAAAAGGCAGCAATGGGAAGAGGTGGTTTATAGTGTTAAGCTTTAGTTTTGATAATAAAGATAGTTACTTAGATTATGGAATAATTATCACCAAAAGACCAACACTGCCATCCCCAAAAAGGAAGGTATCATATATCCAGGTACCGGGTAGAGATTCAACTTTAAGATATGATGAGAAGACCTATGAGGATATAACCATTGCTGTAGAGTGTACTGTTAAGGGTGATGATGTGCTTAATAAACTTGATGGAGTAAAAGTTTGGCTGTACTCAGCAGGAGAAAGTGACTTGATATTTTCCTTTCAGCAGGATAAGAAATATGTTGCACAAGTAGTCAATTCTATAGATTTTAGGCAGGTTTTTAAAATAGCTTCCCAGTTTGTAATCATATTTAACTGCAAGCCATTTAAATATGCGGTTGATAATTCCTCAATTAATATAACCACTGGTATTGGGACAAGTATTTTAAATCAAGGAACTATGGAAAGCAAGCCAGTAATTAAGGTGTACTGTAGTGGAGATGGAAGCTTTAAGATAATCAATAATGAGGTTTTGTTATTTGATATAGATGTTCCTTTCATTATCTTAGACAGTGAGCTTGAGGAAGCTTACTCAATAATTGATAGAGATATGGTCAATTATAACAATAATATATCGGGTGAATTTCCTAAACTTGATATTGGAAATAACACAATTACCTATACTGGGGGTGTAACAAAACTAGAGATAACACCTAATTGGCGGTGGTTGTAGTGATACACATATATAATAGGAAGGAACTCCATTTTTTACGCAATGGACTAGCTGTACTAAACGAGTGTAAGGAGTGCAGAATAACAGAAAAACTGAATAATGAATATGAGTTAACTCTCTCATATCCACTTCATTCTCCAAAGGCTGTACATATTCAGCCTTTTAATGTTATTAAAGCAGATGGACAGCTATTTAGAATATACAACACAGATAAGGATAGTAAGGCAGGAGTTGTTACCGCCAATGCAAGACACATATTTTATGATTTACTAAATTATATAACAGAGGACATAAAATTAGAAAACAAGACCTGCCAAGAAGCACTTGATTCAGTAATAGCAGGGTTGGGACTGCATAATATTTACACTGTAGGAAGTGATATTACTAAAGCTGCTAACCAATATATTTTAAAGAAAAATGGTGTAGAAGCTGTATTTATGTTAGTAAATGAATGGCAGGGTGAATTAGCAAGAGACAACTTTACTATTAAGATAAACACAAATAAGGGGAAAGACAATGGTGTTCATATTAGATATGGTAAAAACATTATAGGCATTAGCGAAAAGCTGAACTGCGACAACGTTGCAACATGGATTTATCCAGTAGGAGCAAATGGGTTAACACTGTCTGAGAAATATATATTGAACCCTACTTGGGAGGATTCAGACTATCCCAGCTTTGGACTTCTTAAAAAAGTAGAGTTTAAGGATGCCACAAGTGAAGGGATATTAAGAATAGAATCACAGAAGTATTTGGAAGCAAACGCAGTCCCTGATGTTAACTACAAGATAGACTTTATCCTTCTTGGGCAGACAGAAGAATACAAAGCATATAAATCACTGGAACAGGTAGAGGTTGGGGACATAGTAACAGTAAAGCATAGTGTACTCGGTATTGATATTAAGGTTAAGGTGATAGGAATAGAAAAGGACATACTAAGTGCTAAAAACACACGAGTAGAGTTAGGACAACCGCTAAGCACACTAGATCAATACATAGCAGAAGTTTCAAGAAATAGTGAAGCTATGGCAAGCACTATCTCACAAGCACTAAGCTCAATGCTGTATTTTACTAATCCTAGTACACTGACAATCAGTATAGCAGAACGTGAAGTCATATATATGCCCATAGGAACTGTACGAAATACCAATATTATGACTTATCTTGTTTTAAGTGTAAATGCGTCAACTGCTGCAACACTTACTATTAAGTACAGTTTAGATAATAACCTAATACCAACAAACCTAAAGCAGAAGCTTCAAGTAGGAGATAATCTACTATCAGTACCAATGGCACTTGTAGCAATAAAAGAAGGCGGTCATTACTTTAGCGCTAAGTTAAGTGTGGATGATGGTTCATTAACCATTATGCCCAATGGACTTCAGCTTGCCATTGATGGTAGGAATCTAACTGGCGGTATAAGCTCAGAAATACCTCATGCAGAGGTACGAGAAGAAGTGAAATACACAGATGTAAGCTTAAACAGAGTGAGCTTCAATTATGTGGTGCAGACCAATAATCCTGTAGCTTCTACATGTACAGAGATAATCAATTATATAAATGTAAGTGAAAATCGGATACAAGAAACTATAAATGTGATTTTAGAATAAAGGAGGGAGAGCGCATGAGAATTGCAAAAGGCTATGATAAAAGCTTTGTAGATGGAAAAATACAAGAACATATAAAGATGAAGTCAAATGTTGAAATCAAAGGGATAGTAACAATCCAACTATTTGATGAAGAAGGCAAGCTTGAGAGAGAAATACAAACAGAAAACCGCATTACTGACAGCATAGCAAGAATGGCTTTTATGGACTACTTCTGCTATAGAATAAGGGGAAATCCATGGGGGATTCAGTATGAGTATAATGACTCTGAGGTAGGAAGTACGCAATCCAATAAGGACACAAACTATATTGAACAAAATGGCTCATACTCATATTTTGCAGCACCATTTAGACATTTTGTGCTAACAAATGATACAACTCCAGAAACTAACTTTGCAAGGTCAATAAAAGGAGATATTATTGGCTGGGCTGATAAATCAAGGGTATATGCAGGAACCAGTACAGTTAAAGGCACTATTAATCTTAATGAATCATTATTTACAGAAAACAACCTACACTTTGTATTTGACTTTCCTACAAGTGTAGCAAATGGTACATTTCAAAAGCTATGGTGGTGTGATATGAAATATGACACATCTACTCAAGAAATCCTATATGGACTAAAAGCAATATCAAGAAATTATAAGCTGGACAGCTATGAAAGCAAAGAAGCAAGTACACCAACCGCAACAAGCTTCACGCCTGGTAATTATGGGACGAACCCTACATATAGACTAAGGATATTTAAGTACAACAACAAGGTATATGCAATTGGTCCAAATAGCAGTACCTCAAAGTCATGTATGGCAGTAATCAATATTGATACTGAGGAATATTCAGAGATTGATTTGTACACTGTTATGGAGCTGACTTCAACAAGCTTTAAACCAACAAACTATTTAATGGCACAGGATAATAACTATGTGTACATGCTGTATAAGTCATATAACAATAAGCTTCATAGATTAAATCTTGATGATAATACAAAGGTTGAAACAACACTATCAAATAACTATTACACTCTTATTGGTCAGCAAATTCCTGAAATACCATCAAGCTGGTACAGCAGTATAGACAACTATTTGCAGAATGGACTTATGGGATGCAAAAACGGAAAGCTATATATTCCATTAAGATACAGCAATGGTGGAACAAACAAAACCTTTATATTGGTATGCAATCCAGATTCAAATTTATCAAAAACAGCCTTATATGATATGAGTACAATAACAACACCAGCAGGACCATTTTCAAATAACGCAATGTTACTTAATGGCTATGACTTAAAGCTTCAAATAAGGGACTCAGACACTTGGTTTGTATCTAATGGCAGCTATACCTTTGTTACCGATAACAGCTTTAATATTATTGATATCTCGTATAGAGAATATGGGTTTGATCATCAAACTATATTAGAAGATACTGTTGGATGTGCGATTAAAAGATATTATATATCATGCAGTAGCAGCAGTATATATAAATGGCAGTACTACTGGACACTATGGGAGCCTATTGCTGCAATGACCTTGCTGCCAAGCCCAGTGACCAAGACACCTACAAATACCATGAAAATTCAGTATGATTTTAACATTCAGAAAGTAGATCCTTTTCAACCATAAATATTAAGAAAAATAAAACGGAGGTAAAAGAGATGAAAAATATTATAAACAGTATACAACTAATAATTACGGCAGTAGGCGGATATATCGGTTACTTTTTAGGAGGCTTCGATGGTTTTATATATGCACTTGTTGTATTTATAACCATCGATTATAGTACTGGAATAATGGTTGCAGTACTTGAAAGGAAGCTTTCTAGTGAAATAGGCTTTAGAGGAATTTTCAAAAAAGTATTAATATTTACCCTTGTTGGTATAGCGAATATAGTAGATACACAGTTGATAAAAAGTGGTAGTGCTATTCGTACTGCAACTATTTGCTTTTACTTATCTAATGAAGGAATTAGTGTTTTAGAGAATTGCGTTAAAATAGGCTTGCCTATACCAGAAAAGCTTAAGCAGGTATTGGAGCAGTTTGGGAAGGAGGATAATGTAGATGACGAAAATAATAAGCAATAAATCAGTATATTTAAGTCCATCAACACAAGAGAAGAATATTGGAGTTAACAACTATGGTACAGAAGAACAAAAAATGAATGAAGTGGCAGATGTAGTAGAAAGAATACTTAAGCAGCATGGTATTGTAGTATATAGGAATAAGCTGAATATGACTATTCCTCAGCTTGTAGCAGACAGTAATGATAAAGAGGTAGATATACATTTTAGTATTCACTCTAATGCCAGTGATGGTAAATCAAGAGGAAGTGAAATTTTCTGTTATCGTTTTGGAAGTGAAGGAGAAAGGCTTGCTAGATTTGCATATGAGTTACTATCACCATTAACACCTACCGAGGATAGGGGAGTTAAAGAAGGCTTTAATTTCTACGGAACAAAAAAGCATATGTATGAAGTAGCTTATACAAATGCTGTTGCTACTTTAGTGGAGGTAGCTTTTCACGATTGTGCCGAGGATGCTGAATGGATTATGTCTAATATTGAGCTGATAGGTACTGCTCTTGCAAAGGGGATACTTAAGTATTTTGATATACCATTTGAAGAAACTAATACAAATATACGGAGTGACATAAATCTATTACACAAGCTTGGAATAATCAATGTGCCAGAGTATTGGAATGAAAATGCTGTAAAAGGAAAGATGGTTCTTGGAGAATACGCTGCCATTCTTATTAAAAGAGTGGTAGCTTTTTTAAATGATAGAAGATAAAAAAAGTCTTGATAGATTGGACATATGACTTGAAAAATAAGGGTTTGTGAGCTAACATGTAATACAAGGAAACTAAATAAGGACGCCATGTCTTTCGAGTGCGACCAACACTCGGAAGCCTATGCAGGTAAACATACTACCTAACACAGACAGCAAAAGCTGTCACAGCGACCATGTATTTATTATATATTAATTTGCTATTAAGCACAATAATACAAAAAGGCGCAGTGTAGGGTTATATCAATTCTGCAGTGTGCTTTATTTATTTTCTTTCGAATACATATTTGAAAGGAGTCTTGTGCTATGAATATTAGTGAAGAAAAGGATATACGGATTCTATCAGTAACAGGTCAGTCGGCATATCTTTATCAAGAAGTACCATCAATACGGTTACACGGTAAGTGGTTGAGGAAACTAGGTTTTAGAATAGGGCAGAAAGTAGTAATAGAGCAGAGGCAGGGACATCTGACTATATCAATATTGGGTAAGGAAAAAGAAGGAAACCAACATCAAGACAAAACAATACAGCATCAAGAAATAAAAAAGGTAGCAGAAGAAAATATAAAGAGAGAATAGCAGAGGGAGGTTTGGATATATGTATCCGACCTCCTTTTGTTTTACATAAATTTGTACCCAATTATAGGAGGAGTAAAGCCGATGCGTGTAAAGATAATTGAACCGACTGTTAAGATAGAAGCAAAGAAAAAGAAAGTCTGCGGATATGCGAGAGTTTCCACTGATAGAGATAAACAAGGTGAGTCCTTGGAAAATCAAATACAATATTATGAGAATCTTATATCAAATAATCCAGAATATGAATATGCAGGTGTGTTTTCAGACTATGGTATAACAGGCACAACTGACAATAGACCTGAGTTTCAAAGGATGCTTGAGCTTTGCAGAGAAGGAAAAATAGATTTAATAATCACTAAATCGATATCTAGGCTTTCTCGTAATACTGCACTAACCCTTGAAATAGTAAGGGAACTAAAGGATATTGATGTAGAAATATGGTTTCAAAGGGAAAATTTAAAAACACTGAGTGGGGATGGAGAAGTAATGATTTCCATCCTCTCTTCATTTGCGGAGGAAGAAAGCAGAAGCGTAAGCGAGAACGTAAAATGGAGGTATCGCAAAAAGTTTGAAAGAGGAGAAGTGGTTATTAACACTAATCGTTTCTTGGGATATGACAAAGATGCATATGGAGACTTGGTAATAAACCCAAAAGAAGCTGAGATTGTGAAGCGGATATATGAAGAATACTTGTCAGGTAAAGGGGCATTTACAATAGCAAGGATTCTCAATGATGAAGGAATGCCAACTGTTACAGGTGCAAAATGGTATGACACAAGTGTAACCGCCATTCTTAAGAATGAAAAGTATAGGGGCGATGTTATGCAACAGAAAACCTATACAGTAGACCATATCAGCAAGAAGAAAAAGAGGAATAACGGAGAGCTTGACAGCTTTTATATAGAAGATAATCATCCTGCAATTATATCAAAGGAAGCTTGGGAGCAGGCGCAAATAGAAATGCAGAAGAGAGCCGAAGCTAAAGGAAATGCCAAAGGTTCGACTAAGTATTTGAACAGATACCCATTATCAGGATTGCTTATATGCGGTAAGTGCGGTGCTGTATTAATGAGAAGAACTTGGAACAGCAAGCATTCCTGTAAAAAGATAATGTGGCAGTGCAGTAATTATATTAAAAATGGCAAAGATGCATGTAACGGCATATCCATAGAGGATGATGTTGTGAACAAGCTTAATATATCGGAGAAAACGGTAATAAAGGAGGAGAACGTAAATGGCGAGAAACGTTACAGTTATACCAGCGAGAGCAAATATCAGCAGTCTTGCAGAGAATATACAACCACAGAAAAAGAGAATGGCTGCGTATTGCAGGGTCAGCACAGACCAATTAGAACAGTTATCAAGCTATGAGGCACAGGTAGAGTATTACACAAATTATATAAACAACCATCCTGATTATGAGATGGTGAAAATTTATGCAGATGAATCGCTTTCAGGTACTAGCACTAAGAAACGTGAGCAGTTTAAAAAAATGGTTGAAGATTGTAAAGCCGGAAAGATTGACATGATTATTACTAAATCTATCTCCAGATTTAGTAGAAATACTTTGGATTGTTTAAACTATGTAAGAATGCTTAAGGAGCTAGGTATAGGCGTAGTTTTCGAGAAGGAGCAAATCAACAGCTTAGACGGAAAAGGAGAAGTTTTGTTGACCATTTTAAGTTCACTAGCTCAAGATGAATCAAGGAGCATTAGTGAAAATTCTACTTGGGGAATACGTAGGCGGTTTGAGCAGGGCAAGGTTATCGTTAATCATAATAAGTTTTTAGGTTACGATAAAGATAGCGAAGGTAACCTTATTATTAATGAGAAGCAAGCTAAAACAGTCAGAAGAATATATACAGATTATCTTAATGGCAAGGGTGCTAATAGGATAGCAAGAGAGCTTGAGGAGGAGCGTGTTCCTAATTGGAATGGGGAATATACATGGTATGAAGGCTCTATACAAAAGATGCTGAGTAACGAAAAGTATCAGGGGCAAGCCCTATTGCAAAAGACATATACCATAGATTATTTGACCAAGAAGAGGGCGAAGAATAATGGTGAAGTACCTCAATATTTAGTCGAAGACAGCCATCCTGCTATTATAGATGAAGAAACATGGGAAGCTGTACAACTAGAAATGAAGAGAAGAAAGACTTTTGCTGAAACCTATGGAATAAGCAAGGTTGATTATGCTTCGGTGGACAATCCCTTTGCAGGACGAGTTATCTGTGGACACTGCAATAGCATATTTGGCAGAAAAGTTTGGAATTCCAATGATGAACTGCGAAGAAGATTGATATGGAGATGTAATAGTAAGTATGCTGTAAAAGGTAAGAAGAGTTGCGAAAGTGGTCATATAGCTGATAAGGTTTTGTATCAGGTATTTGTTAATGTGCTTAATACCTTGGTGGAGCATAAGGATTATTTTATTGAGAAGTGGAAGAAGCAGATTGAAGAGGAGGATGTTCTTAAAAGGGTAGTTGCTAGAAGGTTTATTGAGATAGTTAAATGTATCCAGCCAATCAAGCAGTTTGATGTGGATTTGTATTTTAAAATGGTGGAGAAGATGACTGTGGTTGATGAGGATAAGATTGTTGTGACTTTACTTGATGGGTTAGAGGTTGAAGTAATAGGTGAATAAGGAATCTGCAGAATAGTTCATATTTACTAAATTGTAATAAAATAATTTTCTGTGAAAGCATTGCATAACATGTAAATATATGTTATATTATAGTGGTATTGGAAATGGGGTTTTAGAAAATTTGTTTAGTAGTGTCAGAATTCATTTATTCCTATATGAATCACACTAAATCTATTACAGACAATTAATTGCTACCAAAAATAATCATTTAAAAGGTGACTAAATGTGGATATATCAAAAATGTTTGATATATGTGCACATACAGTGGGTATGTACATTAATAATTATAATGGACATTAAGCCCTTTTTTCTGCTCCAACACAGGAACACCGAGACTTTTGATTATAGAGCAAGAAACAATGTTTAAGGAAACTATAACACTAATATTCAGGATAAAGTAGGATTCTCAAACAGAAAGAATAGCAATGTTTCACTTGCTATCCAATGGGTTTACAATTACTTCGTAATAAGGTACAGCAATAATGGTATGTAAAAATTATGTACCGTTTAGGGTTATTCTTTACGAAATCTACATACACGCTTGTAAAGGCTGATTCCATAAAACAAGAAGAATTCAAAGCCTCTGTTGAGGACTTAAAAAACTTTGCAGTTATACCCAACTGAGAAAATTGTTACAGTTTTAGATAACGCTTGCATTCATATAGTCCAAATCTAAATATATTTGAGGGTTTATGGGACTAGCTAGAATCAGAGGTTATAAACAGTATTTCCTACAAATCACTAAACCTAATACGTATTTCAGTACGTGCCTTTATTAGATTGATAAACTAAGACACTGAAAATACCATACGAAGGTTATGTCTTAGAATGTAAATTACTTAGTGTGATTTATATAGTTAAGATTACAATACTAACGTAATAAACGAAATATGTTAGTAAGTAATATATATGCAAGTTTGTAGGTGTTAACCAAAATATATGGAGGTAATTAAAATGAAAAAGTTAAAAAAGATTTCTACGATAGTATTAATAATAAGTTTACTATCATTACAAATTGCTTATGCAGCATATAGTAGCTACGGTACTTTCCAGGTTACAAATGATGTTATAGCGACAACAACAACTGGTGATATGCTAGGGGCTTCGAAAACTACAACAGGAGCAGATTTTAATGTTTACTCTTCGGCTAAAACTATGACATCAGCACCTGGCGTACGACTTGTAAATTCAAATCTTGAGGTAAGAAGTGATTATGTGTCTGTAGCTAATATTAATACAACGTATATTGGTACTAACAATACAGGTACTTCTGGGTATACATATTATGCACAAGTGAAACCCGCATGGAATCAAATAGGTACAGATACAATAACGTTAAAATTTGATCCTAAGTAATTAATAGTTTTATAAGATAAACACTTTTGACAAACTTGCATAGATTTTTTCAATCAATTGCTGAAAAAGTAATTAAAGTACATGACAATATGACTTTTGTACTAAATGTTATTTAAGCTGTAGAAGAGAGTGGTGTGAATTATTAAAATGATAAAACAAGAATTTAAACGGTATTATAAATCGAATTTTAATATAATTTTAACTGTTATGTTAATACTTATTGTAGTGGGTAGCTACTATGTAACATATTTAGGAAAGCTAGAATGGACAGCAGTTTATAACTCAGGGGCTAAGGATGTTGACTTAATACGAGTGGCAAATATTATATCGAGTTATACAAATCTTGCCTATTTTGAGAAGTTTATATTTTCAGGAGATTTTTTTGTTGGGTTTTGGATTATTATTATTATTGGATTTGGTGTTTCAATCGGTCCAAGCATATATACCGCTATGCAATCAAATTATGGGACTATGATTATGACTAGAATGTCATATAAAAAATATTTAATTCAAGTTCTGATTGCACGAATTTTATATATGGTTACATATGTTATTGGATTTTTTACAGTTATTTTTGCATTAACAATTGTATTTGGTAAGGGTAATGTACAAATTCCCCCACAATCTATATTATTTGGTGCATCGTTTGGGAAGTACTTATCAGTTCTAGTATTATCAATTTTGCATATGCTAGCTTATTCAATAGTACTTTTGCTTATAACAACAGTAAGTACTATTTTTTTTAGTAATAAATATATAATTCAAATGTTCCCTTTTATGATTCTTATGAGTACATATATTTTTGCGAATACACTTGGAAATGTAAATAGATTATTCGAAGGCATATCTCATTTCATTGTTATTGACAGTATTATATATAATATTAGAGAGGTGTTAGTGACATCTCACCCAACATTAATTAATGGTTTAATAGGGTTAACATTTATTGCGATTGGTAGTATAATATTTATTGCGATTTATAAGGAAAATATTAAAAGATATGGGCGGGACTATATAGCATGAGAAAACAAACGAATATATTATTATGGGGAATATTATATGGTCTTATTGTATATTTGATATTTGAAGAATATATAAAATACTATGTTGGTCAAGAAACATATTTATTCTTAGAGCAAGCTCTTTTCGGACCACGAAAATTTTTATTCGACATGAATATTTTTTTTGTTATATACTTATTTATATTTAAATTACCATTTAATTCACCAATGTTTGTAACACGCTGTAGGGATAATTATCTAAAATATTTTATTTCTCATGGAGTTCAATTATGTAGTGGATATACTTTGTTCACGTTAGTGATATATATGGGTATTCCGTTTTTGATGGGTTATTATATACCAATTACAAAACTTGTAATTCTAAATATAACAAGATTATTTATATTTACATTATTTATGTATCTTGTATATTTTATTGTTTTTGTACAAAGCAATAAGCAAATTCTAGGACTATTAGGAGCGTTTGCACTAAATATTGTCATATTGATAATTTATTCTAGTGTTAGTGTAACTATTACAAATGAAACGGGAATGAAAGTCTTAACACTTTTATGTTCACTAATTAACATAATTTGTATTGGGGTAATATTACTTCAAAGTAGGTATAAGGAGTATTTGATATGAAACGTAGACTCCTACTTTTTGCGGGAATACTTTTATTGTATCTTGTCGTCAGAAATACTGACGGAATAAGTATCACATCTATAGAAATGCTTACAACAGGGTATGACAAGATTGAAAATAAAATGTATATTTATCTTGTATTACTTAATATAGGTACAATGAGCATATTTATTTCAATGATAGAAGGTAGCCTTTCATCGGCCTTCCAATTACGTAATTATATTGGGGCACGTAGTGGTTTAAAAGGGATACTATTTTTTCTAATAAGAGTAGCCTTAAAAAATGTACTCATCATATTATGCATGAAACAAGTTGTGTATTTTACTTTTTATATGGTATCATTTTCTTTTACAGGCTTCTACATTTATGATATGATATCAACGTTCTTGACATTAACTATAATCTCACTTATTTTAATTATTGCAAAAATAAATAACATAAGAACTTCTATAGCTTATTTTATGGTTTTGTCATTGCATGTAGTTTGTCAATTTTTGTCATATAAATTCCCTATTGTTCAACTTGCTGTCATTGCATCGGTGAACTGGGAAAACATGCTAATAAGCATGTTTGTTTGTAAAAGTATCATTATTGTTGCATTGATATATGGTGCAAGTAATTTGAAATCTGAAAATACAATGATAGGAGTTATAGAAGCATGATTACATTAAAATCAGTAAGTAAAGAGATTAAGAATAAGAAAATATTAAATGATATTTCACTAACTTTTGAGAAAGGGAAAACATACTTATTAAAAGGGCATAATGGGTGTGGAAAAACAATGTTATTAAGATTGTTATGTGATTTAATTCATGAAACAAGTGGCACAGTTGAAAAACCTGATTATACATATGGTGTTATGATTGAAAATCCAACTTTTATAGAACATGAAACTGCACGATCTAATTTAAAATTTTTGGCTTCTATAAAAAAAGAGATAAATATGAAAGAGATTGAAAACAATTTACAAAAAGTGAATTTACTTGATGTAGTAGATGTAAAAGTAAAAAAGTATTCTTTAGGTATGAAACAACGACTTGCATTTTGCCAAGCAATTATGGAAAATCCACATGTTTTACTTTTAGATGAACCATTTAATGCACTAGATGATATTAACTTAAGTGTAGTGGTAAATTATTTAATGGAGGTAAAAAAAAATAAAATTATAATAATAGCTGCACATGGATTTAATTATTCTGAAGTATCGTTGTTTGATGAAATTATTACTATGAATGATGGAAGCATTAAAGAAATTGAAAAATTATAATAGATTTTTATAGTAAGTTATAGACTATAATAAATTCGGTTGATAAGATAAAAAAAGCTATATAAGGAGGCACTGAAAAAGATTCGGGTTTTTAGTTGTATAATATAAACAAAACACTTTATGTATTATTTTCTATAAAGTCAAGTAGACATAGTGTAAGCACTCAATATAAAGGTGAAAGATATACAATGTTGATTGATCAAATAATACTGAGCTACGGCAAATGGAATTGGATTCAGGCCTGTATTGCTTACGACGTATTCTCCAGATTGTAGGTGAGTAATGCAGAAGGAAATCAGAGTAGCTATGGCGTATTTATCTGAGCTATGAAGCTACTACAACCTTAGAAAGTCAGTAGAAAGATTAGCAATTGTTATAAAACAGCAATTCAAAAATTTGGTCTATATTCTTAGCAAATTACATGAAATGAAACTTTAAATCAAATCCACAGTTTCTTGATGACTTTATGACATGGTTGTAAAAATTACCAGATTATTGCTACAACATGAAAATTTTAAAAATGCACTTACTCCGACATTATTAGTTTGTATCGGGGGTTTATTTTCCCCAATTCATCTTTTTATTAAGGATTACATATTTATGAGAGTTTCGGGCTTCTGATTACCAAATCTATAGACCCCCCAGGGGTAAACTTCAATTATACTGCGAATTACTATCACCAATCTATCATAACACACGTTGAAGCGATAGTTCTGATGACGTATTGTGGTTCGGAGGAGAAAAAGTAGGGTTTGACCACAAGATGTTGTGGTTTTGAAGTGAAAAATGAGCAAAAATTGGGGTCAAAAAGTGCATTTTTTGACCCCAATTTTTGGGCTATTTTATAGATGACATTCGTGATTTTGAAGATGACAGCGTGTAACAGCCATAGAACGAGTAGTTATAAATATTTATAGAAAGCTTAATGAGTACAATGATATAATTGAATTGTTACATATTGGTAAGATATTCTGAAATAGATTTATTTACAATAATAGAA
>CALGKJ010000096.1 GCA_937930535.1 uncultured Clostridia bacterium | reverse complement strand
TAATAAACTATGAGCTTTTTAGGGAGGTAATTTACATGAAGATACTAAGAATTAAGTTTGATAATATCGGTCTGTTTAAAGATGGGCTGAGCATTGATTTCACATCGAAAGATAAAGTGGTTGATAAGTCACAAGTAATTCATATAACTGGAACTATATATGTTCAGAAGTTAATTAGCTTAGTCGGTATTAATGCATCGGGTAAGTCAACAGCTTTAAAGTTAATTAAGTTTGCAATGGATACATTATTAGGTAATAAAAGTTTAGAACAGTTATCAATTTCTAAAGGGATCATAAAGGATAATTCCAAAATGTGCATTGATTTCTATCACAATGAAAAATTCTTTAAACTCGAATCAACATTTGGTGAAATCAACTCGCATTTAGATGATAATGATGTTTCATTATGCTACAAGGATGAGAAGGTGTACATGAAGAGTAAATCTGAAATAAAGTCAAAAGACATGCTTTTTGATTATGATATAAATAAATTAATTCATACTAGAGAAGAATTTGAAAAGCAGGAATTTTCACTATTAAAACCACAGGATAGTATAGTGATAGGAATTACAAAGGGGATAAAAACATATTATACTGATATGATTGAGGAAACAAATATAAACCTTTATAGAGTCAGAGGAAAAGCTCAGATGGAATTTATAAACTTGTTTGATTATAGTATAGAAAGCTTGAATTTAAGTGACGAAAACTTAGAAATAAGCTTTAAAACGGATGACATAGCTTATAAATGTTCAAATCCTTTACTGGGGCATGAATATCTATCGTCTGGTACAATAAAGGGTGGAAATCTAGTATATAAAGCAAACTTAACGCTTAAAAATGGGGGTTATTTGTTGATTGATGAAATCGAGATTCATATGCATAAAGAACTTGTTTTAACAATCATTGATTTTTTTAATGATGAAGAAATTAATAAACATGGTGCTACACTTATTTTTACTACACATTATGCAGAGATATTAGATTCAATTGATAAAAAAGATAATATTTATATAATGCGCAAAAAAACTAATTTTACTTGCGAAGCTGTTAGATATTCTGATGAAGTTAAAAGAAATGATATAAAGAAAAGTGAGATTTTCTTATCTAATTTTATTCATGGAACAGCTCCAAGCTATGAAAGCATTGAGAGAGTGAGGAAATTCTTATGCCGGAGTTAGCAGATGTACTTAAGGGAGTCTATATATTGTGCTTATGTGAGGGGAAGGCAGAAATAGCAATTATGAATATGCTTTTAGAGAAAAATCTACTGGTATTTAGCCGTAAGGATTTAATTAAGGAAAAAGTTCATCAAAGAAAAAATGTAGATGAGATTCAGAAAAAATTCTTGAATGTGAGTTATGAAAAACCATTGGTTATATTGATGATAATTGATTCTAAAAACGAAAAATTTATATTGGACAAAGCATACAAAGATAGATTTGATATAAAAAAATGCTTGACTAAACCAGAAGTTGAGATACTTGTAATTTTAGATGCTGGTAAATATAAAGAATTCGAAAAAGTTAAATCAACTATTAAACCTAGCATTTTTTGTAAAACACAACTTAAGCATAAATATATAAAAAATGAAAATTTTATAAATGAATATTTTGATATTGATAGACTTTTGAATGCACTTAGAGTATATAAGCAAAATAGCAAAAAAGACCACTATACAATTTGTGATTTATTAAAATAGAGTCAGAAATCTAGTTTATCTGGAAACAAATAAATATTTACACTTCACCGGAATCGGACAGAGATAAGGAAGAAACCGAAGACGATAAATCAATGAAATTTTAAAATCAAACAAACTAAAAGAAGGACTGAAAAGTCCTTCTAAATTTTTATCTAAAATTCAGGTTGTGCGGTTAAAGTGCGGTTTTTGCTGGCGGGAGTATGTGGGAATCGAACCCACCAAGGAAGCTACCAACCCCCCACAACGGTTTTGAAGACCGCAGGGCACACCAGCACCCATCTACCCCCATATAAAAACTTGCTATAAAATATTACCATATAATAAATATAAAATCAATGGTAAGTATTTGAAACAACTTTAGTTTTTCTGATATTTACATTCTTTATTCAACGAATGGTCAGAAGGGAAGTCTGCCGCTTATATAAGTGGGGGTGAATATACTAAAGAGAATAAGTTTCAGTGGGGGTATAAATCCCCTTCTGAACTCGTTAAAATCACGATAATGCAACGTAGTTGTAATATCGTCTTTAATGCATATGTACAATACCAATAAAAAACCGAAACTAATTTCGGTTTTTTATTGGTATCTCTTATATTCTGACTCTGCCATTTGCAGCTTCATTTGATTGATTATTCGTCGAACCATTTCGCCGCCGACTCTTCCGCAATCCTTTGCAGTAAAATTGCCCTTATCATCTATTGTGAAATCTATACCCATATCAGAAGCTACACTATGCTTGAGACTATCCAGTGCATTTTTTGCTTCTGGTACTAATATGCCGGTTCTGCGTCGTCCAACGGATTTACCTTTTATAGTTTTATAAGTAGTTTCTGTGCTTCTTTTCACCATAAAACACCGCCTTTCAGTAATAGTATTCTATGGAATTAAGAAATAAATAAGTTGAAAATAATTGTCTTTATAAAAGAATATGGTCTTTGATATACAATTTTACATTTTTTAAGCACTGATCAGCTTAAACACATCTATAAGCAGATACATAATGAAGGGTAAGGATATTATGCAAAATAGCGTAGTGACAAATACGCCAATAGATGCCAAACGAGGCTCGGAGTTATATTCCTTTGCAAATATAGCGTTGGTTGCAGCAGAAGGCATTGCAGCCATAATTGAACATATTGCTATTACTGTGTTGTTAAAGCCCACCAAACTAAGTGCTAAAGCAGTAATAAGAGGAGCGGCAATTAATCTGACAACACTTATAATAAATATTTTCCAATCAGAAAATATTACCTTAATGCTTACCTCTGCAATCAGAGCACCTATAAGTATCATAGATAAGGGTGTGGTCATCTTTCCTATAAGCTCCAAAGAAGTTTGAAGAGAGTATGGAAGCTTTATATTAAATATAAATAAAATAACGGCAGTTAAAGCGGATATAGTTCCTAAATTAATTAGGTTTTTAAAATTTATTCTACCATGGTTGTTGTACAATAGTACACCGTATGTCCATAGGAATAAAGCGAAAACCAGATTCACAATGGAGGTATAAAAGACACCTATAGCTCCAAATATAGCAAGGGCAACAGGATAGCCCATAAATCCTACATTAGCAAATACTATCAAGGAAATAAAGACATTTCCTGTACTCTCCTTAAGCTTAAATACCTTTGCCAGTGTTATTGATAAAGTAATAAATACTATATAACTGATTACAGTAATAATAAAAATACTGATTATGTTAGGTAGTATGGCAGGATCCTTTTGAACCTTTGAAGACGAAAGTACCAGAGAGGGGAGCGCAATTCTCATTAAAAGCGTTGATATGGAGCTTTGTATATTTTCATTTACAATATTTCTTTTTCTCGCTAAAAAGCCGATGAACATAATTATAAATAGAATAAGTATTTCGTTTATTACAGTATCTAGTCTCATATTAGCACTCCTTATTTACTATGCACATTTATTGTGTGCAAAAGATTAAAAATTAGAATTTCATAAATAAATATATCATATATTTATTTATAGTGTATAGTACTGTATCAGTATGACAAAAGGAATTTGACTTATATACTATGAAAAATAAATAGTGTAGGTGATTATATGAGTGAAAGCAATAGCAGAGATAAGATCTTCTATGACGATGATGTATGCGTTGATATTAAAGTAATGCTGGACATGCTTGTTCCGTTAATTAGTTCATATAGGCTATTGGCTGGTGCCGCTAACGAGCTGAATAATATTTCTGCTGTAAGCAAGCATGATTTAAAGGAAGCAGTTAAAAGAACTGATGATATGGGTGAGATTATTGACGATATGCAGGATGAGCTTCATAGAGCTGTAAAGCTGTATTTGAAAGAGGTTAATTACAAGCTCAAAAAAGGAGCTGTTAGTAATGATGTAATGAACCTTAATACAACTGAAATACAGTTTGTGGAATTAGAGTGATATAAAATAAACAGGTGAAGCGGTTTATGGTGCTTCACCTGTTTACATTATAGAGAATTTATAATATCATCAAACGCAATCTCATTATTTTGGGATATTATAGACTTATTTTGATCCACAGCCTTTTTAATCTTAAGTGTAAGGGATGGCTCTCCAAAAGCAATAGCACCTTTAATATGGTTATCCTGTATAAAAAAGTTTATGTATTTATTAGAAGCTTCATCGATACTGAATACTTCTTGTTGATTTGTACTAATATCACCTATAGAAAACATACTGATTCCTTTTATCTTTAAATTTGTAAAAGGTTTAATATCTGTATATTTATTTTTTTCTGCCAGATTGTTATTAGCAGAAAGATTTTCTAAAGCTGCGTTATGACCGGCTACTTTTCCCTGTGCTATGGAAATAGGCCAAATACAATAATTAAAGCCATTAAATTCGGCAATATCCCCTGCTGCATATACACTGGGTATATTAGTTTGGCAAAACTCGTTAATCTTTACAGCTCTCCCTATATCAATGCCTGAATCTTTAAGTACATCTACATTTGCTTTAACACCCGTAGATAAAATAACAATATCTGAAGCTATAATTCTTTTATCCTTAAGCCTGACGCTATCTACACATTCTTCTCCACAAATCTCCTCAACTTGTGCATTTAAATAAACATTTATACCCACCTTCTGAATTGCATTTATAAGAAGCTCCGAGGCTTTGGCATCAGCTTGACGAGGCAGTAATCTCGGATTATGCTCAACTATATTAACTTTGCAGCCTAACTGTTTTATAGACCAAGCTATTTCAAGACCAAGCAGCCCTCCTCCTATAATAGTACAGCTTACACCATTGCCAGCCAGTGCTTTTATATTTTCGGCATCAGCGAGAGTTCGCACAGAAAAAACATTTCTTTTTTCCACTCCATTGATAGGAGGGATAAAAGGGCTGCTGCCTAAAGCTAATATTAATGAATCATAATATAGTGTAGTATTGCTTACGGTAACAGTTTTGCTATCTGGATTAATAGCTGTTATAGTTTTATTTTTAGCAATTGTTACTTTATTAGAGATAAACCAATTATCGTCATAAGGAAATAATACTGTTTTATTAATCTCTCCTGACAGATATTCTGGCAGTCTTGTTCTAATGTATGTATTATCACTACTTGCTTCAATCATCATAATTTCGCAATCTGGATTTGCTTCTCTTGCTGATTTAGCCGCATTAAGACCTGCTATACCTGCACCAGCTATAATAATTTTCTTATTCATATAGTTAACCTCATTTTATAAAGATTTGGAAAGAATGGTTAGATCTGCAATATGTTTTTTTTCTTCTTCGATTATTAGTTCCAGTATATTTTGAACTTCTGGCAAATCTGTATTTTTAAGTATTTCATTATAGAATAAAATTGAGTTTTTTTCTGCCTTTAAGCCTTCTTCTATAGCTTCCTTAGCAGATGTGATTCTTGCAGTAGTATTAGCAGCGGTGTCAAATACCTCTTTTTCAGTTAGGGCTTGAAAATAGGCAGCTACAGTATCGTCAAAAAGGTAATCATCATTTATTCCGCTAATATCGGAAAGCAGGTTGTACAAGTTGGAGAACAGCTCTATATGTTTTTTTTCTTGCTCCGCTAATAAATTGAATACTGATTTTGCAGTTTCATCCTTACTGTCCAAAGCAGCTTTCTTATAATAGTCATAGCCTTGCTTTTCTATGTTTATAGCCATTTGCGTTACTTCAAGCATGTTATATGCCTTATTCATTGCTACACCTCCAATTTTTAAACTAATATAAAATATGATTTACGATATTATTCAGGTATTTCCTTTATAATAATATCATTTATTGTTTATTTGTGCTACAAGCAGTTGCTCTGCTTTACTCATGAGTAGATCTAAAGCTTCTGTATTGCTTCCGCCGCCTTGTGCCGACTTAGCATTTCCTCCTCCTTTTCCATCAATTACGTGTATTACAGATTTTAATAAAGTTCCCATGTTAATGGAAAGGTCATCTGAGCAGGAAAACAGTATTTGGGCACTTTGGTTTATAACAGCAGACAGTACTATATAAGAATTATGTTTAATTATATTTTGTGCAAGGATTTTCAAATCACTAATATCTCTATCTTTAAAAACCATTGATACAATTTTTATATTTTGTATGGTAAGTGCAGTATTCATAAGTTTTTCTGATTCATTGGATAATAGTGCTTGTCTTGCTGCACTGAAATCCTTTTGAAGTGCTTTATAATCCTCAATAAGCTTATTAAAATAGTTTTCTACCTCATAATCTCTTGCTGACATAGTACTAGCTAGATTATTAATAGCAGTATTCTTTGCTCTATAATCTTTTAAGGCTCTTGTGCCGCATACAAATTCAAATTTGTAGCTTGACTTAAGCTTTTCCCAGCGTTTTACTTTTATTATACCTATTTCCCCTGTTAAATTTACATGTGTTCCTCCGCATGGTGAGAAATCAGTATCTTGAACTTCAACTACTCTAATATTAGTGCTTACCTTAGGAAGTTTTCTTAAAGGTAGAGTTTTTAAAGTATCTGCCTCTACTATATTTGCTTTAACAGGTATATTGTCGTAGAC
>CALGKJ010000095.1 GCA_937930535.1 uncultured Clostridia bacterium | reverse complement strand
CCGGCAATCACCATATTTTATATGATGGCTGGAGTAACGGCATAATACTAAAGGAATTCCTGCACGCATACAATAAATACTCTAATAATGAGGAACCTGAGAAAATAATTAAAAACAGGTTTAATGAGTATATAAAATGGCATCAGACACTAAATAAAGCAGCACAAGAAAAATACTGGAAGGAATACTTAGAAAACTATGAGCCTAAAGCTTTAGATCTGATAAGTAAGAAAAACCACCACAATGAAAAAGCAGTCGGCAGGTATACTGTAAGATATCCTAAAGAAGTTTGTGCACAGATTAGCAGTTTTTGCGAAAAACAAAGGATAACAGTAGCTGTTCTCATATATACAATATGGGGAATTTTACTGCAAAAATATAATAATACAGATGATGTAGCTTTTGGAACAACAGTTTCTGGCAGGGGAATAAATATAAATGGCATTGAGGAAATAGTGGGCTTATTCATCAACACCCCCCCATTAAGAATAAAAAGCAGCACAAATGAACTTTGTGAAGACTTGTTGGAGAGAGTACATTTCATGCTGCAAGAGAGGAAGGAATTTGAAAACATTCCAATAGTAGATATTAAAAAATATAGTGGTATAGATATGAGGGATAATATTTTTGACACTATAGTAGTAATTGATAATTATCCCTTGGATAAGTACATGGCTTCAAAGAACGGCAATATAAATTTGGAAGCCTATTCAAGCTTTGAAATGACTAATTATGATCTTACTTTAAGTGTCGAGCTTTTAGATGGCATTAATATTAATTATTTATATAATGGACAAGTATTTACTGAAAAAATAATTGAAAGAATAGCCTTGCATTTTGACAATATAACGACAAGTATTTTAGATAATCCAAAAGCAAAGCTGTCAGAAATTGAGATGCTGGCAAGTGGTGAAAAGGAGCAGCTACTATTTAAGCATAATCTTATAAGCAGCAGCTGTCAGATTTCAACACTAACTATGGAGTTTTTTTCTGAGCAGGTACAAAGGAAGACTGGTAATGTTGCTCTGGTATATAAGGGTATACAAATGTCTTATGAAGAACTGGATAGAGAAGCTGACAGACTAGCTTGCAGCCTACGAGAAATGGGAGTGGGCAGAAACATAATTGTAGCTGTAATGTTGGAACGCTCAATAGAGTTAGTAGTAGTGCTATATGCAGTACTTAAGTCAGGAGGAGCATATCTTCCGATAGATCCTAAGTATCCTAGGGATAGAATTGAATATATGTTAAATGACAGTGGAGCAAGCCTATTGCTTGCAGCAGACAGAATGAACTTGGGCATATCCTTCAAAGGGAGGATTATTGATATATATGAATGCAAACAAGTATATGGAGACTCAGCCTTGGAGTTTATTAATGAAAAAGAGGATTTAGCTTACATAATCTACACTTCGGGCTCTACAGGAAGACCGAAGGGAGTAATGGTAGATCATGGGAGCTTGATAAATTTGCTGCTAACAATGCAGAAGCTGTACCCTCTGACCGAGCAGGATGCATATTTGTTTAAGACTACCTTCACCTTTGATGTATCAATATCAGAGATTTTCGGATGGTTCTTCGAGGGAGGCAGGTTGGTTATTCTGGAGAAGGATGCCGAAAAAGATCTTGGAATAATTGCTGAAACAATATATAAAAACAAGATAACACATGTAGGTTTTGTACCTACAGCGCTTGCAGCTTTTTTAGAGTATTTAGAACTTAATAACTATTATGGGATAAAAAGCATTAAATATATAGTTTCTTGTGGAGAGATATTGACCAGAGAGCATGTAAGCAGCTTTGAAAATGTTTTTGGAAGAGGTGCAGCTTCTACAAGATTAGAAAATGTATATGGACCTACTGAAACTACTATATTTGCTACAGCTTACTCCCTATCTAGCTATCAATGGGATACCCCTAATATCCCTATTGGCAAGCCAATTGCAGGCATAAGTGCTTATATACTTGATAGGAATAGAGCATTGCTTCCAGTAGGTGCGGTAGGGGAATTGTATTTGGGAGGGAGAGCTTTAGCTAGAGGTTATATTAATAAACCTGAACTTACCTCCGAAAAATTTATAACAAATCCCTACAAGTCCGGTGAAAGACTTTATAAAACAGGAGATCTTGCAAGGTGGTCATTAGGCGTTGACGGGCTGCCCGATGGAAATATAGAGTTTTTAGGCAGACTGGATCACCAGATAAAGCTCAGAGGCTTTAGGGTAGAACTGGGGGAAATTGAAAGTGCATTGCTCAAGCACTCAGATATACAGGAAGCAGTAGTTACAGTCATTAATAATAAAGCTGACAAGTCTCTATGTGCGTATTATGTAAGTAGCAGACATATAGACGAAGCGGAAATTCGCATGCTTTTGGCGAGGGAGCTTCCAGAATATATGATACCGTCATATTATATAAGGCTTGATTGTATTCCATTGCTAAGTAACGGAAAAATAGACAGAAGTAAGCTAACCGGTATTGAGGTGACAAAAAGCCTTGACAGAGAATATACAGCACCATCCAATGAGATAGAGAAAGCTTTGGCTGATATATGGCAAAGCATTTTGGAAGTGCAGCATATAGGAGTATATGAACGCTTTTTTGAATTAGGAGGACACTCAATAAAGGCTATGAAGCTTGCAGCAAAAATACAAAAAAAATTTAAGAAGAGCATATCCATAAAAGAAATTCTGAACAATGTAAATATTAAGGAATTGGCTGATATAATAATTAAATGTGATATGGAATATATTGCCTCATTAGAAGCCGCAGAAAATAAGGAGTATTATCCTGTTTCTTATTCTCAAAGAGGATTGTTTTTGTTAAGCCAGCATAGTGATATCGGAACGGCTTACAATATGACAGAAGTGCTTGAGCTGGAGGATAAGCCGGATAGGCTGAAGCTAATTGAAATATTTAATGAGCTTGTAGATAGGCACGAAGCATTGAGAACATCCTTTGCGTATGTAGAAGGAGAATTGGTGCAGAAAATACATGATAGCCTTGTCTTGAAAATTGAATATGTAGAAGGAGCAGCAGAATCACTGGATGATGTAATCCATAAACTTGTAAGCCCCTTTGACTTAAGTATAGCCCCCTTAATAAGGATAGGAATTATAGATACCAGTAAAGATAAGCTTTATTTAGTTATTGATATGCATCATATAATATCAGATGGAATGTCAGTAAATATACTTATAAAGGAGTTTAATTCATTATACAGAGGAGAGAAGCTTCCGCCATTAAAATTTCAATACAAGGATTATGTGCTATGGCAGCAAAGCTTTTACTGTTCAGAAAAGTTAATAAAGCAGAGAGATTACTGGCTGAATATATATAGAGATAAACCTCCAGCTACTAATATACCTATAGACTACCCCAGGGGAAATATTTTAAGCTTTGAGGGAGGCATGACGGAGTTTGAGATAAATAGCGATTTATGCAGTCAGCTAAAAGAGCTTGCATATAAAAATGGTGTAAGCCTTTTTACGATATTATATTCCGTTTTTAATTTACTGCTTTGGAAATATTGTGATCAGACAGATATAGTAGTGGGAGTGCCTACATCTGGGAGAAACAGTCCTGATGTTGAGAATATCATAGGTATGTTTGTAAATACACTTGCAGTAAGGAATGTCATAAGGGTTAAGGATACTTTTATAGAATTTCTATATATGGTAAACGAGAATCTGAAAAATGCATTAGACAATCAGGATTACCAAATTAGCGAGTTGATTAGATCCCTAAAGCTGAACAGAGCATCAAACAGACATATGCTGTTTGATACAGTCTTTGTGCTTCAAAATATGGGTCTAGAACAAATTACCATGGATGATATAAAGCTAAGACCTTACAAGCTGAAAAAAATATACTCGAAGTATGATATTCTGATGTCGGCTTTTGATAAGGGCGACATCATAGCCTTTAGCATATTATACTGCTCAAGTATATTTAAAAAGGACACAATAGAGCGATTTGGCGGCCATTATAAAACGCTGCTTGAGCAGATTGTGAAAAATCCCTTTGAAAGCCTATATAAGCTTGAAATAGAAAGGCAAGAGACAGAAAAGGTAATAAGGCAGGAACTGGATGCGGAATTTGATTTTTAAATGTATGGAAGGAGAAGGCATGAATAAAATACAGGACTTTTATAATAAGTTTACATATCCTTTTACAGAGGTTAAGCCAAATGTAAATTTAAAAGGTGAAGCTTTATTTGTATTTTTAAACTTTGAAGCAGATATGAACGATTTCCAAGGCAAGAGAATTCTTGATGCAGGCTGCGGCACTGGGCAAAGGCTGATAGATATTGCGAGAACCTTTCCCGATGCTTATTTTGTTGGTATTGATTTTTCCTGTAATAGTATAGAAATTGCAAAGCGGCAGGCCGCTTCTGAAGGACTTAAAAATATCGAATTTATATGTGCAGATATATATAGCTATAAAGCTGAACAGCCCTTTGACATAATAAACTCCTATGGGGTCATACACCATTTGCCAGAGCCTAGGAGAGCTGTAGAGAATCTGAGTAAAGCATTGAAGGATGATGGACTTATGATTGTATGGCTGTATCATAAATACGGAGAATTTGACAGGATGCTTTGCAGGGAGGTAATAAATACCCTAATTTCGGATAAGAATGATTTTGACTCTGCTGCCGAGTTGATGAGGGATCTTAATTATAAGCTATCAGAGGAAAGATACGGGGAGCGTACATATGGAGATAGCCTGAATATAAAAGATGAGCTTTCAAAGGATGCAGATGCTTTTTTGCACCCTCACGTTATGCCCTATACTTTTGATGAGGCGTCCATGCTTTTAAAGGATTGCGGCTTTGAATGGGTATCAGTTGAGCAGATAAATATGGAGGGCAAGGGATATTTTATTGGATTAGGAGAAAGCAGAAAAGTGCCTAAATGGATACTAGACATCAATGAATTGCTAGACTCAAGAAAGGCACAGGAATACTATGAAAAGCTTAGTAAAAAGGATAAGCTCCACGTTGTTGAGCTTATTGCCAAGCCTACAGGCTTTACTATTTTTGCAGGGAAAAGCAAAGCAGTTAATTTACTTGGAAGCCGCACAAGAGGCAACCTTATAAATGCAGAGGAAATATGAGTCTTATGAAGGAAGGGGTTATTCTTCATGGCAGATATAATAAGCCAAAACATAATGTATACTGGGGGTAAGTACTTAAAGGAAAAGGAATACTGGCTGGATAAGATGAGAAATATCTCTGATGCAGTTGATATACTCACAGATGCAAAATGTCACAAGAAGCCGCACAATAGGGAAATTAAGAGTTTTCATATCCCGGATGATTTATACAGCAGACTCAGAAAAATAAGTAAAGACTCGGATTTATCCCTATATGTTATTTTACATACTGCCGTGAAGTCTCTTATATATAGATATACAGGTGTAAGCGATATAACAATAGGATCGCCGGTTTATGAAGAAAGCGGTATTGACAATGCTGATAACAGAATAGTAATAATCAGAGATGAGCTAAGCAGTGGAATGTCCTTTAAGGAGCTGCTTTTAGAAGTGAGAAAAAGTATTCTGGGTGCCTATGAAAACCAGCATTATCCCTATCACAAAATAGTAGAGTATATGAGACTTTATTGCAGCTATGAAGGTGAGGAGCTTTTTAGAGTATTATGTATGCTGGATAGCATCCATGATAAGACTGTACTGGAAAAGTGTAACTTTCGGCTTGCTTTTAGATTTGAGAAGGATGTAGAATGCTTGAAATTAAATGTTCTATATAATGCAGAAGATTATGAAAGCTTTATGATAGAAAATGCAATGACACATATTGTTAATATATTGAGTAATGCGGTTGACAATATAAATATAAAGCTTGATGAGCTGCAAGTATTATCAGACTATGAGTTAAAACAGCTCTTATTTGAGTTTAATAATACAAGTGCATCTTACCCTGAAAATAAAACAGTAATTGACTTATTTGAGGAGCAGGTTGAAAAAACACCAGATAATATTGCGATAGCCTTTGAAAACAAATACATTACATACGATGAACTAAACCGTAAGGCAAATCAGTTGGCAAGAGTATTAAAGCATAGGGGTATTAGGGCTGAGTCAGTTGTAGGAATACTCTTAGACCGCTCTATAGAGCTTATTGTAAGCATATTGGCGATTATGAAGGCAGGAGGGGCTTACCTGCCTTTAGATCCAGACTATCCTAAGGACAGAAAGCATTATATGCTGAAGGATAGCAGAGCCGGGCTCCTTATAACAGACAGCAGATATTCAGACGGTTTAAGCATTGAGGGTGAAATTATAAATTTACATGATTGCAAGTGGCAATTAGAGGATGATAAAAATATTCAAATAGGATGTAAGCCAGAGAACACTATTTATATTATATATACCTCGGGCTCTACAGGAATGCCCAAGGGTGCTTTAATAGAGCACAGAAACGTAGTAAGACTGATAGTTAACAATAAGATGCAGTTTGCCTTTAATCAAAATGATGTGTGGTCTATGTTTCATTCAGTTTGTTTTGATTTTTCGGTATGGGAGATGTACGGGGCGCTTCTATATGGCGGTCGCGTGATTGTGCCAAGGCCGGAAGCGGTCCAGGATACCTTGGCCTTCCACGATCTCATCCGCCAGGCGGGTGTGAGTGTATTGAATCAGA
>CALGKJ010000094.1 GCA_937930535.1 uncultured Clostridia bacterium | reverse complement strand
CGCGCTACCAAGCTGCGCCATACCCAGACGTTTTTGATACGTATAATAATATAACATACATGCGAATAAATTTCAATACATAATTTTCTTATTTGTAAAATTTTACTCAGTATGCGAAAAATGCTTAAACTTTTTATAATAGCGCATTATTAGTACTTGCCTAGTGCTAATAATAGTATTATAGTATAAAAGTACTATTTTTATTCATTTTGCATATTTTATGTAATTAATGAAGGATTAAGAAAATGTTTGGAGAAATATATATAGTCAAAGAGTAAATTTTATTACTTAACGGGGTGTCAAGTAAATGCATAATGAACTAAAGAAGAGAAGAAGAAAGAAAAACAGATCTGCATATGTTTTTCCAATTATAGTATTGCTAGTTTGTGCAGCATATACATTTAGATTTTTTTATTATAATATAGATAAAGAAGTAGTAAAATATGACAAAATTGAGAATACTATAGCAGGAAAGGCAATTATAATTAGAAAAGAGTGGATAACACCACTACCCACAGAAATAGACAACAGCAGTGAAGTAAATGAAGGCTCAAGAGTTGCCTTTGGTACAAAACTGCTTGTTATAAACAAAAATAGCAGTACCGATGAGAATATTTCCCTTAAGATTGCTGAATTAGATAAACGAATTAATGAAATTAAACAATCAGAAGCAGAAAACAATTTTTTTTCACAGGACAAAGAAAAGATAGATTTTAAAATCATTGATAAAATATCCGAAATCAAAGAAATTACAAAGTCAGGGGATTTAACAAGACTAGCAGATGCCAAGAAGGATCTCGAAGCCAGCTTATATAAAAAATCTCTGATATACGGAACTGACAGCTTTTCAGGGAAAAATCTTGAGCAGCTTGTTAATGAAAAATCATCCCTGGAGGAACTGTACAAAAAAAGCATGGATGTGATATATGCTCAAAACAGCGGTGTAGTAAGCTTTGAGGTAGATGGATACGAAAACATACTAAATCCAAGTAATATACCAATGTTTCATGTTAATGAGATAAAAGAAATTACTAATAAGCTGACAGAACAAAATAAAAGTAAAGAAATAAAAAAAGAAAGCGGATTAAAGATTGTTGACAACTTTGAGTGGTATTTAAGTATCATAGTCAAGAATGATGATGTCAGTGATATGGAAGAAAAAAAAGCCATAAAAGTGAGATTAAAGGATTTTGACAATATGATTATAAGTGGTCAGATTTTTGCTATATCAGAAAGCGAAAATGGAGAGCGTCTGATTACAATAAAGACAAGCGAACAATTTACCGACTTTTATAAAACAAGATTAACTAATGTTGAAATAATCAAAAACTATAGTGAAGGCTTTGCAGTGCCAAGCGAGTGTATAGTCAAAAAAGAAGACTTGCAGGGAGTTTATGTTAATAAAGGCGGTATAGTAAAATTTATACCTGTTGATATTGTGGCAGTCAGAGGCAGTGAAACTCTGGTAAAAAATATTAGTGCCAATAGCTTAGAGAACAGCAGCAATTGGAGTAAGCTCAAGGAATTTGATGAAGTAATAAAATCAATAAAAAGAGTACGAGATAATCAAATACTTCCAGGTAGTATATAGAAAGGTGATGCGATTTGAAAGACATTAGAGATAATATTATAAGTATTAACGACAATATCGAAAAAATATGCAGACGTATAGGTAGAAATCCATCGGAAGTCGAGGTGATTGCTGTTACTAAGACAGTAGATGCAGATGCCATAAACTATGTCATAGCTTGTGGTGCTGAAAATATAGGTGAAAGTAAAGCTCAGGAAATAATGTCAAAATATGAAAAAATCATAAAAAAAGTTAAATGGCACTTAATAGGGCATTTACAGACTAATAAAGTAAAATATATAATAGATAAGGTAGACTTAATACACTCTGTAGATAGCTTGAGCTTGGCAGAGGAAATCGACAAAAGAGCGACAAAAGCCGGACTAATAAAGGATATCCTGATTCAGGTCAATGTTGCGGAGGAAGCTTCAAAGTTCGGTATTAAATACGATGAAATTGATAGATTTCTTGAACAGCTTCAAAAATATGAAAACATACAAGTTAAAGGCTTTATGACGATAGCTCCCTATTTTGAGGATGTAGAGCTGGTAAGACCAATATTCAGGCGGTTAAAGGAAAAGTTTGATCAAATAGCAGGACTTGACATGCCAAAGGTGCAAATGACATATCTGTCAATGGGCATGACAAACGATTATCCAGTAGCTATTGAAGAGGGTGCTAACCTTGTACGAATAGGAACTGGAATATTCGGTGAAAGAAACTATAATTTATAAATATTAATTTTAATTTCTGTATGGAGGTATATATATGTCGAACATATTAAACAAAGTATTGTATTTTATGGGGATAGGTGATAATAATGAGGATGAGCACGAGGATGAAATAGCAGCCACATCAACAAAGCCTCAAATTGAAGCTGTTCCCATAAATAGTTCAAAGAAAAACAACGTAGTAAATATCCATTCAGCAGCACAGCCTATTAAGGTAGTACTAATGGAGCCCACTAACTATGACGACGTACAGGATATTTGCAATAACTTAAAAAGTAAAAAGCCGATTATAGTTAACTTTGAAAATGTTGATAAGGAGTTAGCTAAGAGAATGGTTGATTTCATCAGCGGAGCAGTATATGCGCTGGACGGAACGATACAAAAGGTGTCTAATGGAATCGTTGTAGTAGCACCTTCAAATGTAGATATTTTAGGAAAAATAAAGAGCGGCATGACTGATGAGGACTTTGATATAGAAGGAATCTTTAGCTGGTTAAAATAATTTAGAGAGTGTGATGATATGCTTATTAGTACAGTACTACGAACTGTAGATATATTCATTAGTTTTCTGAACCTTCTTATACTTTTAAGGATAATAATAAGCTTTGTAAAGATAAACCCCTATAGCAGCTATTATAGGATTTTATTTCAACTAACAGAGCCTATATTGGAGCCCATAAGAAAGCTGATAAGCAGGTTGAAAGTAGATACAGGTATGTTTGATTTATCTCCATTAATAGCTTCATTTTTCTTGTCTTATATATTAAAGCCTTTATTGTATTCATTAGTAGGAATGTTTTTTTCAATATAGGCTAAGGTAGATATATGATTATAAAGAGTAAAATAATAGAAAAGTATAAAGACTATGATGATAGAATACTGGCTAATAATATTATAGAGTCAGCAGTATATTGTTCTGAGAATTATACATCAAAGCATACAGCTTTTTTAGATCCAAGACAAATAAATATTGCTGAAGAAATTTTAAGTAAGCTTCCAGATATAAAATATACCTTTGAAGGAGGCATTGAAGCATCAGAGCGAAAAGTATGTTTTATATTTCATGAAGCATTAGATATACCTGATGTAAATGAAGCTATTAATATAATAAAGTTTAGCTGGTATCATAGTAGTAAAAAACTCTCCCATAGAGATTTTTTGGGAAGTTTGATAGGAAACGGCATAAAAAGGGAAATAATTGGAGATATTATTCTGGAAGAAGCTAATGCTTTTTTAGCATGCAAAAGCGAAATAGCTAATTTTATACTATTAAATGTTCCAAGAATAGGAAATGTTGCAGTAAAATCAGAGCTTGTAGAGGTTAGTATAGAAAAGCTGGAAAAGGTAAAAATGATAAATTCTACAGTGTCATCATTGAGACTTGATTGTATTATTAGCTGTGGCTATAGCATTTCCAGAGCCAAGGCTTTAGAATACATAAAAGGCAGCAAAGTAAAGGTCAACTGGGAGGAAATAAGCTCCGCTGCCAAAGAAACCAAGCAAGGAGATACAATTTCGTTAAGAGGCAAAGGCAGGATTGTATTAGAAGAAATTGCAGGCAGCACTAAAAAGGATAGAGTAAAAGTGACAATTAAGAAATATATATAGGGAGGGTTACATTATGTTGACTCCTATGGACATACATAATAAGGTATTCAAAAAAGGCTTCAAGGGATATAAGGAAGAGGAAGTAGACGAGTTTTTAGATAAGATAGTTTCAGATTTTGAAAGACTCTATAGAGAGAACGGCGAGTTAAAGGATAGAATTGCCATAATAAACGAAAAAGTTGACAGCTATTCACTAATGGAAAAAACCCTGCAAAATACTTTGGTAGTAGCACAAAGCACAGCGGAAGAAGTAGTAATGAACTCAAGAAAAAAATCTGAGCTAATTATAAAGGAAGCAGAAGAACAAGCTAGAAGAATAATCGAGGACGCAAACAACAGCGTAATTGAATTAAACAGGGAGTATGAGGCCCTGAAAAAAGAAGTGCAGGTTTTCAAGACTAGATTTAGAACACTGCTTGAAGCTGAACTAGAAGCACTTGGAGTTAATCTAACTGATATATAATAAGTATATCAGTTTTGATTTGTGCAAGTTCTTTGACCTAAGTGCATATTTTAATTAGAAATTTCAAAATATAAACCATGGAGTTATTGCTTCATGGTTTTCATTATTATTCCGGAGGAATAAGTATGAGTGCGAAAAAAACAAGTTCAAATAAATCCAAAATGCTGGAGCTTGAATCAAGGCTGGAAAAAATATCATTGATATTGGAAAAAGCCAAAATAGGTGATTATGTAAATATCATGACCCAGCCAAAAACCCTGCTGATAAACAACTTCCTAGGCGGTCTGGCAAGGGGATTTGGAACTGCTATAGGCTTTACACTCCTAGGTGCTATTGTTATATATTTTTTACGGCAGGCAGTATTATGGAATATTCCAATAATAGGCAACTTTATAGCTGAGCTGGTGAAAATAGTACAGGATAAATTATAAGCATTAAAAATATATGTTCCAAAATAAAAGAGTAAAATGATACTTTAAAAAGGAGTTGTTATCTTGGATAGAACTAAGATGGAGCATTTTAAAGAGCTTCTGGAGGATGAAAAACAGCACAGAATGGATTCATTATTTGATGATAGATTGGGACTACGATCATCACTAAGAGATGTTACCAGTGAGCTTTCCTCCTATGATAATCACCCTGGAGACTTGGGAACAGAAACCTATGAAGCCGAAAAAAACCTTTCCTTCAGATTAAGCGATAAGTTTGTTTTAAGTGAAGTGGAAGCTGCACTAAAAAAGATTGATAAGGACAGCTTTGGTGTATGTGAAGCCTGCAAAAAAAATATAGATGAAGACCGTTTGGAAATAAGACCCTACGCCAGATTATGTATTGAATGTGAAAATAATTTTGAGCTAAAGCCTCATGATGAAGAAAAAGGACGACCAATAGAAGAGACAGTATTATATCCCCCCTTTGGCAGAACATTTACAGATAACCATGTAGAAGAGCCTGTAGGCTATGATGGCGAAGATGCATGGCAGGAAGTAAATGCATATAACTATACAGATACCAGTAACCCCGAAAAACCAGAAGAGGACGCCGGCACTGTGGAAGATGTTGAAAATATCAGTAATACACAATATAGAAACCAATTGACATAAAAAAACACGGATAACCCGTGTCTTTTTTTGGTGTTTGTGTTATAATTTCTAAGTATGAACGACTGGCATTTTATTCAATATTAAGTTAGGGGGAGAGACTTTGTATCCAGTAATTATTGTTGCTTTAATAATGGCAATAGATCAATTTTCAAAGTATCTTATTATGCAAAGTGTTATGCTGAATGGAGATATAGTAGTTATAAAGAACTTCTTTTATATTACCTTTGTAAAAAACTTTGGCATAGCATTTGGATTATTTCAGAATAGCACCACTTTTTTTGTTATAATGAACAGCATAATTTCTATAGCTGTAATATACTTTTTAAAACGATCCTATAAGAAAAATAGGCTGGTAGCCGTTTGTCTTTCAATGATACTAGGAGGAGCCTTGGGAAATCTGATAGATAGAATAAGGCTGGGATATGTGGTAGACTTTTTGCACTTTACTATCTTCCCTCCTGTATTCAACATAGCTGACTCAGCAGTTGTAATAGGGGCATTTGCTTTAAGCGCAATTATTTTATTAAATAAGGATATTAGCTTATAATGAGGTATGGAAATGGAAGGCTTAGAATTTAATATTAATCAAATAGAAGAAGGAAAAAGATTAGATACATATTTATCGGAAAATATCGAAGGATATTCAAGAACCTATATGCAAAAGCTTATTGATGAACATGCTGTCTTGGTAAATCAAAAGCACATCAAGACCAATTATAAGCTGAAAGCAGGAGATCTAATAAGTGTATCAATACCCGAGCCAGTGCCATTAGAGGTGGAAGCGGAAAAAATAGATCTTGATATTGTCTTTGAAGATGATGATATAGTTATTATCAACAAACCACAAGGCATGGTGGTACACCCTGCCCATGGCAATTATTCAGGAACCGTCGTAAACGCTCTTTTGGAGCACTGTGATAACCTATCGGGGATAAATGGAGTAATGCGGCCGGGCATTGTACATAGAATAGATAAGGATACATCAGGGATAATAGTAATAGCAAAAACTAATGAGGCACATATGTCACTATCAGAGCAGTTAAAGGAGCACACAATTACCCGCAAGTATAACGCTTTGCTGGAAGGCTGCGTTAAAAGCAGCAGCGGAAGAATAGAAACCCTCATAGGAAGAAACCCTTCAGATCGAAAGAAAATGGCAGTAGTAGACCGAAATGGAAAGAATGCTGTAACCCATTTTAAGGTTATAGAAAGCTTCGATAAAAATACACTGATTGAAGCCCAGCTTGAAACCGGAAGAACTCATCAGATAAGAGTGCATATGGCACATATAGGTCATCCTGTTGTCGGGGATACAGTATATGGCTTTAAAAAGCAGAAATTCGATACTAATGGGCAACTGCTTCATGCAAGGGTTTTGGGCTTTATGCATCCTCGTACAAAACAATACGTAGAGTTTGAAGCTCCTCTTCCTGATTATTTTGAAAATATTCTAAGGATACTTATACAGAAACAACCTCAAAATTAAATTTATTCAGTTGCTTCTCACAAAGAGATTAGCAACACTTAACGAAAAATATTTTGAGTTTTAGAGTTGGTTATCTATAAAACTAAGGCTGGCTTATAACAGTTATCAGTAAAATTTATAGACAATCAATTAAAGAGCTGTAAAAATCAAATAAGCGAAATAAATCGCACAACATATTCACAATAAAAAAGAGTAGTTTATCTACTCTTTTTTATTGTGAAATAAGCTGTATAACAATAAATGCTTCATAGAAAGTTTGCTTAAAAAGTCTATATTACAGATTTATTGGCTGGAAATTTGAATCAATATGATGTAATATATACATGCGGACTAAAATTATATTTGAGAAAATACAAACGCCAGTAAAAAGGAGGGGCGTAATGACAGCGTGTGAGGACGCAGTAGAGTTTTCTGACTTTGTATAAAAGAAGAATATTCTAATGTTAAAACATTAAAGATAATATAGGATTTTTAAAGGAGGGCTTAATGATGCTGACGAAGGAGAGACTTAATGAGATTTTGGAAAGAACCGGTGTATTGCAGCATGGACACTTTCTTCTTAGCTCTGGTAAGCATAGCAATAAATATATGCAGTGTGCAAAAATATTTCAGCACCCCGAGTGTAGTGTAGAGATTTCGAAAGCCTTAGCTGAGAAATTTGAAAGCTATGATATAGATATAGTAATAGGACCTGCTATCGGTGGCATTATATTAGCATACGAAGTGGGGAGACATCTTGAGGTTAAAGCTATTTTCGCAGAAAGAGAAAACGGAAAAATGCTGCTGAGAAGGGGCTTTGAAATCGCCAGAGGTTCAAAGGTGCTTGTAGTAGAGGATGTAATTACAACAGGTGCTTCTGTAAAAGAAGTAATAGATCTAGTAAGGTCAAAGGGAGCCGAGGTTATAGGTGTTGGCAGTGTAGTTGACAGGAGCGGAGCAAGAGTATTATTTGACATACCCTACAAAAGCTTGATTAGAGTAGAGATAGATATTTACGATCCAACAAACTGCCCTTTATGCAAAGAAGGGTCAATTCCATACAAACCCGGAAGCAGAGACTTAAATATATAGAAAAATATCAGAAATAAGAGCATGACGTTAGAATTTTACGTCATGCTCTTATACCTTTTAAAAATTAAATATTTATAACCATATTCAGTACCCTGACACAAAATTATGCGAATACATTGTAGTAATTTGTGAAAAGCATTTATACTTACCATTCCTATAATTGTAGTTAAAAAATATACCATCATATGGAAGATTTGAAAATGCAAATACGGAAATACTAAATAATAATACTGATAAAACATAATGTTAAAGTATTGACTTATAGAAATTTATATGATATGATTTATTTTAATTTTTTATTTTCAGAAAATTATAATAATCTGAATTTTTCAATATAATTTTCTGTAAGTATTTAATATTTATTATTATTATTTAGTGTTTTCTGTTATTAAATGTTCGATATATTATTAATAGGTACTCTAAGTTCAAGAATTATCCTTAAAGTACACTATATGTAAAATATCGGCACATTAATAAAAACAAAAAAAGGAGGTATATTAATGACAGAAAAAAGAGAAAATTGGGGAAGTAAATTAGGACTTATTCTTGCAATGGCAGGAAACGCTGTCGGTCTGGGTAACTTCTGGAGATACCCATATCAAGCAGCTAAGTATGGCGGAGGAGCTTTTATGGTTCCTTATTTTGCAGCTTTATTACTACTAGGTATCCCTTTAATGTTTGTTGAATGGAATCTAGGAAGATACGGCGGCAAGTATGGTCATGGAACATTAGGACCTATGGTTTACCTTCAAGCAAGAGAAGGCTTAAAACCAAGATCGGCAGCAATACTAGGTGGCTTGGCAGGAGCATTGGCTCTTAGCGTAACAGTACTTTTAAATTCATACTATAATCATATTATAGGCTGGACACTAGGTTATTCGTATATGTCAGCGACTGGCAAATATATGGATAAGTCTATTGATACTGCTAAATTCTTCTTTGATACATATTTGCAAAATCCGACCTATGTATTTGTTTTCTGGTTATTATCAGTAGCAGTGCTAGCATTTGCTGTAATTAAAGGCATACAAAAGGGTATAGAAACATGGGCAAAATTTATGATGCCTACTATTTACGTATTTGGTATAATTCTTATTATAAGAACTCTTACTCTTGGCGCACCTGTTAATCCTGATTGGACACCTTTAAAAGGACTTGATTTTATATGGTCCCCAAGATGGGCTGATCTTAGCTGGGATGCAGCACTTGCAGCTGCTGGACAGATATTCTTTACTTTATCTCTAGGTATGGGCATTATCTGTAACTATGCTTCATACTTGAAGCCGGAAGATGATATAGTGTTGTCTGGTATGGCAACTGTATCTCTTAATGAGCTTGCTGAGGTAATACTTGGTGGTACTATTGCCATTCCAATAGCTTATACCTTTATGGGTGAAGCGGGATTAGGTCAAAGTATAGGCTTATCATTTGTAGCGCTGCCAAACATCTTTAGAGAGATGGGCGGAGGACAAATATTCGGTACGTTCTGGTTCTTGCTTTTGTTTTTTGCAGGTTTTACATCTGCAATAGCTATGTATAATTATCTTGTAGCATTGCTGGAGGAAGGAATCGGAATAAAGAGAAAAACAGGTACTATACTTGTGTTCGCATTATACTTCCTGTTTGGTTTGCCAGTAGGGTTGGAAGCAATTTTAACAAAAGTAACTACACTTACCTACTTCTCAGAAGTTGATAACTGGGTAGGAAGCTATTTCTTAGTAACACTAGGTCTGATTGAAGTTATAGCAGCAGGTTGGTTAATGAGGAAGAAAGGCTTGGATGAGATTAATAAAGGCGGCTATTGGAAGGTTCCAAAATGGTTCTATGTAGCATTTATTCAAATCATCACTCCAGTGTCGATCATTATTCTTCTGGTTAACTCAACAATATCATATGCAGGAAAAGGATACTTTAAGCTAATACCAGATTTTATTGCAGAGACACCAGACTTTATTCCATGGTTCATTGCAGCTAGAGTAGTAGTTATATCAATCCTAGTATTAGGCTTCATTTGGACTTATAAGAATATAAGAAAAACCTATAGTGAAGAGCTTAAAGCTAATAAAATATTAGTAGTAAAATAGGGAGGGGATAGTATGTCAGCAAGTGCATTAATATTTATGGTTGGAGCATGGGGTTGCATTATAGCAGCCTGCATAATTACCCTCAGATCATTGGTGAAGCACAGTAAATAATTAAATTGACAACAGGTGCTTAGCTTGTATAGCAAATTAAGCACCTGCTGTAAAAAACTTCGGAGGTGTGCAGATGGAAAAAGAAATAAATTCAGTCCTAGTAGAACTTGAAGCAAGAATAAATAAAACCAACCTCCCGGAAAAAAACAGGACAAGGTATATAAATAATATTAAAGAGCTTGTAAATACATACAAGGACATAGATATACCAGAAAGACATATGGATACATACAACAGCCTAATAAAAAAGGGCAAGCAGCTATCAAAGGATAATAACTACAAAGACCATAAAAAAATTGAATATTTTTTAAGATATTGCAATGCTGCGGTATATGATTTTAAGGATAACATAAAACCGCTGAACACAATAATGAAGGCATACCTGCTTACCTGTGCATTATTTATGGCTTTAGCACCGCAATTTTTTTCCTTTATATTACCTTTATTATTTGTAGTACCAATCTTTATTGGACTCAAAGGTATGAAAACAAGAAGCTATAACGGCTTATTAATGGGCGTTTCAGTTGTGCCTATGGGGATTTTGACCTCCATAGTCTGGATAAAAAATATATTTTTGGCTTCTGGCGATTTCACTGCTTTTTTTACGTCAGTTGCAAACCAGTATAATACATCAATTGACTTTGCCAGGAATCTTACAATAGTTTGCGTTGGTTTAAGTGTGATTCTATTATTTACTTCGATAACAATGCTTGTAACATCCTATAAACATAGGAAAATGTTCGTGTAATATAAAAGAAAAGAGTGTTTCAAAACTATGTTATAATATGGTTTTTAAACACTCTTTTCTTTTTGTAAAATAGGTAAGCGGTGTGATACCTACGGTATCCTAAAAAAACAGCGCCACATCAAATTAGTAAAGCTGTTTTTTGAATTATCAATAACGTGAGTTCGATACAACGAAAGAGTAGATATTGTATAACGAACCTTGTGTAGAGTTAAGACACTTTAAAATTGTAGATCTAAAGATATGTGTTTAATATATCATCTATCAAGTCCATATGTTTTATAACACTTCTATTAGGTTGATTTACTGCTGTTCTTGGTGAGCCAAGTCGAATGAACACAGATATTGTATATAATTGTATTGTATGGTAGAATATAAGCGGCTTTGTATAGTACTATTTAATAATAGGAAGATAAAATTTATGACATCATGCAGTTATGTAATGTAATTTTATTCAATATTATAAATAAAATTAGTTAATCGTCAAATGAAATACTATCAAAATTAAACAAATTAGGAAAATAGGTTTGTTTACTTAAGATTAAATTATCTATTATAGGAGAATGTGAAGTAAAGGAAGTGTATTATGTCAAAAGAAATAATATGTGAGAAGATAGTTATTAAAGATGTATTTTCAAAATGGTATAGAATACCAGAGTATCAAAGACCCTATGTTTGGGATAGTGAACAAGTGCTTGAATTATTAGAAGATATAATGGGAGCTATGTCATCAAATTCTGATGCTCAATATTTTTTGGGATCAATGGTTTTAAAAATAAATAAGAAAATTGAAGGCAGTATAAGTTATGATGAATATGAATTGTTGGATGGACAGCAAAGAGTTACTACACTTTTTTTACTGACTGCGGTTATAAGAGATTTAGCAAATAGGGAAAATAAAACGCTTATTGAAAATTGCAGCAATAGTATTTATCAAAAGGAAGACGAGTATCAGGACAGCCCAGAACGTATGCGAATTATATTTGACATTCGTGATGAAGTAAAATCCTTTATAAATGAGTTTATTAAGAAGCCTGATGGAACCAATAAAATCGATGAATTATCAATAAAATCAGAAATTGATAATGCAAATATCTCTGTGAGGAATATGTCAAAATCTATTTTAACAATAAGAAAGTATTTTATAGAAAATATTTCTGCACTAGAGAGTTTTTATAAATTTTTAAGAACAAAGGTTTTAATGATTTATGTAGCGACGGAAGAATTGCAAAATGCTTTTCAATTGTTTACAGTAATGAATAATAGAGGAGTGAAGCTTCGAAATAGTGATATTCTTAAAGCACTTAATTTAAAAGAATTAAGAAATAATGCTGAAAGAGCAAATTGGGCAAAGAAGTGGGAAGACATAGAAAGCTATTTTGGTGATAACTTTGATAATTTTCTATCTCATTTAAGGACTATTCTAGTTAAACAAAAAGCAAACCATAATCTATTAAAAGAATATGAAGATAATATATACTCACCTAGAGAATTTGATAGAACAACAAAAACATATACAACTAAAACACCACTATTAGAAAAAGGCATAAATACATTTGAGTATATAGAAAAATTTTATAATATATACAGCGAAATATTTGAGAATGATAATTATTATCTCAAAAACAGTTTTGAGTTTAGTAATTATCTAACTCTGATGATAAAGGGCTTTGAGGCTGATTATTGGATAGCTCCCTTACTTGAATACTATAATAAGTTTAAGACTAATAAGATAATAGACTTTATAAAAGTGTTAGACAAAAAGTTTTCAGCAGACTGGATAACGTCAATTTCTCCAACTTCAAGAATAGAAAATGTAAATTCAATAATTAAAGACATTGATTTGGCTGTCAAAGCAAATGAAGTACTTTCAGCAAATTCTCTCAATATAGATATAGCAGATTTTGAAAGAGTAATAACATCTAGTATATATGGCAGAAGATATGCAAAATACTTACTGCTTAAAATAGATTTACTGTATCATGGGCATACTACTAAGTTCGCTCCGCCGGATATTATAAGCATAGAGCATATTCTTCCGCAAAATCCATCCAGCTCAAGTAAATGGGTAAATGATTTTACTGTTCCACAACGTGAGGAGTGGACAGACAAGCTTGGTAATCTGACTTTGATATCAAGACGAAAAAATGCCGCCCAAGGAAATCGAGATTTTGACATAAAAAAGGATAAATATTTTAAAGGCAACGTGGAGTTGTTTAGTAATTCTATAAGAATATATAATCAATATAATAGCTGGCTAATTAAGGATTTACAAGAAAATCATAAAGAAGTGGTTGGAAAATTAATGAAAGAGTATAGGTAATTGATGGGAAGATAGTAAAAGACATATCCTTTTTAAAGACTTTTGTTTAGAAAGTCTTTAAAAAATTGGTCAATCAATAGCCCTGTGCCTCTGCAAAATTTAATTGACAGTGTAATACAATTAATGTATTATAATGTTATTATGTAAAATGTTACATTTTGCATAAAATAATGTAAAAAAGGAGAAAATAATTATGAAAAAAATTGTTTTATTGCTTTTAAGTATTCTTGTATTATCTTCATCTTTAGTTGTTGCAGAGTCTGAAATAGTTATACTAAACTATAAGTTTGTTCCAGGGCAAAGTATTTTTTTAACTGAAATCCAAAATGTTGGAGTCACTGAAGAACCAGAAATAATTACTAGAGGATTGAGTGAACCTACTGAAACAAAGAACTTGTCGGGGGCTGCATGTTATGAGTTTAGTGGACAAGCTTCTAGCAGTACTTTATACACTAATTATTTGTTTACTGGAAATACATCATATGACTTAGTAATAAATAATTTACATAGCACAGCAGACCTAAAGGTCAGTATATATAAAGAAAATGCTTGGTTTGCTACTAAGACTGTAACTGTACCAAATGGTGGGAAAACGGAATTTACAGTATCAGGATTTAATGCTACAGATAAAATTTATCTAAAGTTTGCCGCTCCAAGTAATTTTTATGGAACAATAGATTGATTATGTCAACAACAAAATTAAAGCTGCTAGCATTAATATTAATGCTAGCAGCTCATATTTATACTTATATTCCTGATATGCCTTTATTTTTTAATTGGATAGGCAAGATTTCATTTCCTTTGTTTTTGTATGCGGGCGTATGGGGATTTCATTATACACGCAACAAAAAAAAATATTTACTTAGACTTTATATATTTAGTATAACAACAAATATCATATTTACCATTACAGAAAGATATTTTAATTATATGTCCTTAAATAATAATATTTTTAGGACATATTTTACTATATGTATTTTCATTTTGCTAGTTGAATCCTATCTAAGTAATGACAAAAACTTCAATAAATATTTAACTTATTATTTAACATGGCAAATAATAGGAATAATCTTAATTCAAAATTTTCATGGTTACGGAATTTTAAATAATATTGATTTCCTCTATACAATATCAGGAAATATTTCTAATATTGAGGGAGGATTAGTTTTTGTTATTTTGGGAGTTATTTTTTATTATACTAAACATAATAAAGGTTTATTAGTAATTAATTATTTAGGTTTTTGTTTTATATATAGTATTATAACTTTGAAAAATTTAGTTCCTAGATTGATTAGTAGTTTTGAAAAAAGTTTTAGTTTGATAGGTGATTTAGTAGGGGGCATTTTTGAATTTATAGTTGGAATAAGTCCTCGCTATACAAATGGATTTAGTATAAATTCTCTTTTGTTTACTGAATGTCAGTGGATGATGGTGTTTGCTTTACCTATCATGCTTTTA
>CALGKJ010000093.1 GCA_937930535.1 uncultured Clostridia bacterium | reverse complement strand
TAATATTGTACTGCTACTGATAATGCACCATAGTCCTTTCCACCGGGGGATGCTTTAAGCCTATCGCCCACTTCCTTTTGAACCATTATGGTAATGCTTTTAAGGTTTAGTCTCTCCTCTAAAAGCTTCATAATAATTGGTGTAGTTATATAATATGGCAGATTTGCCACAACCCTTGCAGGCTTGTCGCCAAAATTTTCCTTCAGTACCTTGGGCAAATCAAGTCTTAATATATCTTCGTTGATTACTTTTACATTATCATATCCAAATAGCGTAACATTAAGTATAGGTATAAGCTTTTTATCGATTTCCACTGCCAATACCCTGCCTGCACTTTGTCCCAGCATTTGCGTCAGTGCTCCCATACCCGGACCTATCTCAAGGGCGCAATCTTCCTTTGTTAGTCCCGAGCCCTCTATAATATCCTCTAATACACCGCTGTCAATAAGAAAATTCTGTCCAAGACTTTTACTCATTTTGAAGCCGTATTGCTTCAAAAGCTCTTTTGTAGTATTCGGCATAATTACATTTTTCATATTATTCATCCTTTGCAAGTTTTTCACAGGCCCTAATAAATTCTTCTCTGGCGATGCCATATTTGTTTAATCTGTTTAGGAATTGTTTGGAGTTTGCGTAGCCAATTCCAAGCTCTCCGCCTATTTTATTACGAAGTGCTGCCGAATTATTCTGTCCAACCAATCCAAACTCTATTAAATCCCTTATGCTAAACTCCTCAGCAATATTTTCTACCTCTGTCTTTACTCGGGAAAGTGCTTTTAATATTGATTGAGGCGAGGCATTCTCTACACCAATATCAGCTTCCTTTCGAGCGTCCTCCAGTTGTACAAACGCATGCTTGACGCCCTTCACCTTTGAAGAGATTATGCTTCTGATTTTTTCTCCCATATAATCAGGATCTGTCAGAACTATAACTCCCTGCTTTGTCTGGGCAGTTCTGATAAGACTTATGATTTCCTTGGTTAAACCAAAGCCGCTTGTTATTATTATATCCGCATCTACAGCCCGCCTTACTGCTGCTGCGTCATTTTTCCCTTCTACAACTATAGTTTCCTTTATCATTACGTACCTCACAAATCTAAGTTTTAAAATAAATTGTCCACAGGAACAAGTTCCTGTGGATTAAATTTATGCTTATCTAAAATTATATCTTGGTTTATCCAGTATATATACCTTTACCTTTTTTCTGCCAAAGTTTCTAACATCCTTTGATGACTCGTAATATAAGTCGATTTTGTTTCCTTTAATAGCACCGCCAGTATCTGCTGCAAGGGCTTCTCCGTACCCTTCAATATAGAGCCACGTACCAAGTGGTATTACTTTTGGATCTACGGCGACTATTCCCGGCTTTACTTTTATCCCTGTAGCGGTAATGCCGTAATAAGGATGATCTTCGTGTTTACCGCAGCTTTCATAGCTGGAATCATAGGCGGTTGCATTCATGGTAAGGGATTTAACAAAGCTGTAGGTTTTACCTCTGGAGGTTGTAAATGATGTTCTGCTGCCTTCTTCTCTAAGTCCATTTACAGCCTGCTTAAGCAGCTTTTCTCCAATAACCTGTCTGTCAACCTCTTTGCCATCTTCGTATATGACTTTTACAGACAGCTGCTTTTGACCTTTTTGTCCCTTTTGAACAACTCTGACAGTTCCTACATCTAGCTTATCACTTTTTACAACCTTGTTCTCAAATTCTACATCTACCGTCTCTTCAACTACCTTTTCCTCGACTCTAGTGATTTTTACTGTCAAATCACTTGATATCGCAGTATGGATAGATGGTTCAACCTTGTCAAGCTCCCCAAAATACACTTCGGCTTCTTCCAGTGCAGTTTTTAAATCTGCCGCTGTAGTATAAAAAAATCTGCTTAAGTCGCTTGTTTGAACTGTAACCTTTTTTGCTCTGGTGATGCAAATTTGAGTTCCATCCTTGATTTCCTCATCAAGCATCTTATTAATTTCATCGAATTGTGCTAACTGGATATTGTTTTCTTTAAGCACTTCTTCAACTGTTTCTTTGTATGTGCTTACTTTCTTTTCTCCGTCGATATCTGAAATGATAATATCCTTTTTTGCAGCACTGTAGACAAACGAAGTAGTAACAATCAAACATACTAATACTATAGCGGCTAGTTTGATTAAACTGCTGTGTTGTCTCAAGTATGCCTCCATTTTTTGTCCTCCTTTAATTTAGCTATACAAAGCACCCTACCTGACTCTAGCAATAATGAGTACTTTGTTTAATAATGAATGTCTTACTATCTAGCTAGTAGTCATTTTCAGACATCCATTAAAAATTATCGCTCATATTAAATATTCTATTAACCTGTTTATAAATATGCTAATTTACATAGAAAACCTATGCAAAGTTATCTTATTAGCATAATTTTATCTTGATTCTTAGAAATTGTCAATTTTTTTGGGTTTGTTTTCCATATAGTTACCTGTTAAAGCATATTAATTCTTTGTAATGGATATGATTCCTTTACTTTTTAAATTTGGAATAAACTACCCACGATTATTTTAAACATATTTTCAATTATTATACTATTTTCCATAAAACTCCTATAGAGAATAGTACTTCACATCTTTTATACTATTTGTTTAGCTTTTTATTTATTAATGGATTTATTATAAATCGCCAAACAATATATATAAATACAGCTATAGGCAGCAGCGGTAACATAAATACAACAACGCTTAATGCAGCCTCTACTATGTTTATTAGTGTATCTATTCCGCTTCTAAAGGCTCTTTTTATTTTATTTGTAAATTGGTAATCATATGCAGTTGTTGTATTGTTTTTCTCCATAACAAAGTCAATTTCCAACTGGCTGAACTGTACACGCCTATCCATGTTGGATAGCTGCCCCTTTAATAGCTCCAGTTCATCAGTAAGTCTTCGTATTTCTCTTTCTATCTCAAGTATTTCAGCAACCTTCCAGCCATCTTTTTCTAGCAATGCTCTCATAGTGACTATTTCTGATTCAAGGTTTCGTATTCTGATCTCTGTATCAAAATATGCATCTGTAACATCCTGTGATGATTTTGTTTTGTTTATTATTTTTCCCATAGACTCCAGCCCAAGTAAGAAGGAATCTAAGTCACCTGACGGTATCATCAGGGTAACATGCCCTCTATTTTCATTTAAAAAGGATTCCTTTACATAGCCTCCTGACTGCATAGTCAGGGTCTCTGCTTCTCTTATGCTGTCAGATATATTTTCTACTCTTATAACAGCACTTGC
>CALGKJ010000092.1 GCA_937930535.1 uncultured Clostridia bacterium | reverse complement strand
GAAAAGTATAAGCCTGAGATTGTTCTGGTTGGAGCAACTACCATAGGCAGAGATTTGGCACCAAGAGTTTCAGCAAGAATAAATACAGGCTTGACTGCTGATTGTACATCCTTGGATGTAGATGCAGAGACAAAGAACCTTCTTATGACACGCCCTGCCTTTGGCGGAAATATTATGGCAACAATAATATGCCCAGATCACAGACCTCAAATGTCAACAGTACGACCAGGGGTTATGCAGCTTAGAACGCCTGATACTGACAGAGGCGGTTTGATAACTACCTTTGAAATTGTATTTGATAAGTCTGACCTTAATGTAGAAGTCCTAGAGGTAGTTAAGGAAAACAAGAAGAAGGTAAATATAGAGGAAGCAAATATACTTGTTTCCTGCGGACGTGGTATCGGACAGTTGGAAAATATAAATATACTTGAAAAACTTGCAGAAAAGCTTGGCGGCAACGTTTCTGCATCAAGAGCAGTAGTAGATGCCGGCTGGATTAACCGTAACCAGCAGGTTGGTCAGACAGGAAAAACAGTAAGACCAGATTTATACATTGCATGCGGAATTTCTGGAGCTATACAGCACTTAGCAGGCATGGAGGAATCCGAATTTATTATAGCCATAAATAAGGATGAAACAGCACCGATTTTTGATGCTGCTGATTTAAGTATAGTAGGCGATATACACAAGGTTGTACCAGAGCTGATAAAGCTTTTGGAAAATGAAAAAGCAGAGTAAAATAAAGAGTGGCGTATATTGCTTTAAAGCAATATACGCCACCAATTTTCTATATATTATAATCTTAAACCGCCATTTACAGAAAGGATATGACCAGTAATAAAGGAGGATTCGTCAGAAGCAAGGAACAAAGCAGCATAAGCAATTTCCTCCGGCTCACCCAAACGACCAAGCATAGTTTTTGCACGAATTGGATCCAGCACCTTGTCAGGAACTGTTTTCATCATATCTGTATTGATATAGCCAGGTGCTATAGCATTTACTCTGACAGCCTCACCCTTTCTTGAAAACTCCTTTGCCCATGTCTTAGTCATTCCTATTACACCAGCTTTAGTAGCAGCATAATTTGTTTGACCTATATTGCCGTATTCGCCTACAACGGATGAGATATTTATAATTGAACCCTTCTTTTGCTCAACCATTACAGGTCCTACTAATTGAGTTAAATTAAATACACCCTTAAGATTAACGTCTATTACCAAATCCCACATTTCCTCAGTCATTTTGTTAATTAGAGCGTCTCTGGTTATACCTGCGTTGTTTATAAGTATATCAATGTGTCCATATTTTTCATTAACATACTTTACAAACTCTGCCAGCTCAGCACGGTTTGTTACACTTCCAACGTAGCCTTCAATACCTTCAAATTCATAATCCAGCTTGGTAACATCCAAGGAAACTACCTTTGCCCCCTCAGTGACAAACATTTGTGCAACTGCTTTGCCTATTCCGCTTGAACCTCCAGTTATGATTGCAACCTTATCCTTTAAACGCATAATATCCTCCTTATTTATGTTAATATTTGTATTATAGAAATTATTTTGCAAATTATATGCCAAAGCTTAGGGTAGTATATTTATAAGCTATTTCAAGCTTAGCGCATTATTATATATACGGCTATTTTCAATAATGTATACTTTTGTTTACTGTTTTTGTTTTGTAAAGGCAAAATAGTAAACAAAGGTTTACAGTACTGATATCTAAGACTTATGTGTAAGGGCTTAATCACTTCAAGCCATATTTATCTAATTTTTTATGAAAAGCAACTCTTGATAAATTTAGGCTGGCAGCAGTTTTGGTCTTGTTGCCGTTAAAATATACAAGGCGATCCATAATTATTTTTTTTTCCATATTTTCCATTATAGCCTTAAGAGGCTCTGAAACCTCTGGCTCGATCATATTTCTCAGATTGGAGGGTAAATGCCAAGGTTGGATATAATCCTCTCCCTCCATAATATTATAAGCCCGCTCAATAACATTTTTCAGCTCTCTTACATTACCGGGCCACTCGTGGGACTGCAATATGCTCATAGCTTTCTTTGAAACACCCTTTACAGTACGCCGAAGCTTATCATTAAGCTCATTTATAAAATGCTCTACCATTAGGCTTATATCATCCTTACGCTGGCGAAGAGGAGGAATAACTAAATTGATTACATTAAGCCTATAGTACAAATCCTCCCTGAAGGTTTTCTCCTTTACCATCTCAAGCAAATCTCTATTGGTAGCAGCAATAATCCTTACATCAACCTGCTTGGGTTTATTGGAGCCGATTTTTTCGACCTCGCCTTCCTGTAGTACCCTCAGGATCTTTGCCTGCATGGGAAGGGACATATCGCCAATTTCATCTAAAAATATAGTACCCTTATTGGCAAACTCAAATTTGCCCATTTTGCCACCTTGGGCTGCTCCTGTAAAAGCCCCCTTTTCATAGCCAAACAGCTCAGATTCTAATAAGTGCTCTGGAATAGCCGCACAATTAACCTTTACAAAGGGCATATTGCAGCGGCGGCTGTTTTTGTGAATAGAGTGGGCAAAAAGCTCCTTGCCTGTACCGCTTTCACCAAGAATAAGTACATTTGAGCAACTGTTGGCAATTTTAAGCAACTGCTTCTTCAAAACCAGCATTTCTGTGTTTTTGCTTTTTATATTATCAAGATCATATTTAGCACTATGCATACCATAAAATTCAGACTTATAGTTTTTCAGCTCCTGCTCCATTTTTATTATTCTGGAATTGATTTCTTCAAGTTCTGAAACATTTCTGAATATAACCTTGCCTACAACACCGGCAATTTTTCCATTGGAATAGTAGGGTATACGTGTGGCAACCATATAATTATCCTTTATCATATGAAGGTCATTAATTTCTGGTATGCCAGTCTTTGCAACTATATGCAGTCTTGTGTTTTCGATTACTTCCGTTACGTGCTTTCCAATAACATCCTTATCCTTAAGACCCAGAAATTTTTTATAGGCATCAGACATCATAGTAATATAACCTTCAACATCTATAACAATAATACCATCATAAGCAATTTCCAGAATCATTTTCAAGATCTCACTTTGATGTCTTTCTTCCTCCAATTGCTCATTTAAGCTGTTGAGTGCGGTTATATCATTAAAAATAAATACTATACCCTTTACTATAGAATTTTCTACGATAGGCAGCTTTGTAACCATGCAGAGATGATCATTTATTTCTAATTGAATATTTCTTTCGATTTTTATCTCTTGTATGATACTGGAGAACTCATTTTGAGGGTAAAATTCAGTAATATGCTTTCCTTGGCACATTTCCCGTTTATTTTTTAGTATTTTCTCCGCCGAAGGATTTAAATACCTGATTATATATTGCTTGTCTACCATAATAATCGCATTATTAATATTCTCGTAAATAAGCTCGTTATTCACAAATTGTCTTTCTAAAGCTTTCATTATGCACCTCGATCTTTCTAACAATTGGACAAACTATCGGGTTACATTAAGGTTCCAGCTAAAAACCTATAAACACTATTAATAGTATACGTGACTGCTAACAGAAAGTAAATTGTAAAAGGCAAAGATTAAACAACAGGTGCTGATAAAAAAGCTTTAAGGGCATTTATATAATTTGCTTATTGGACTGAAATTAATACAAAACCCTGCCGCTTATTTCATTAATAGAATTACAGCCAGTAAGTATCATAGCAGACTTTAAATCATTAACCAGATTATCTATATAAGCCTTAACTCCTTCGGACTGTCCTCCAAAGGAGGCTGTTACGAAAGGTCTTCCAATAAGCACTGCATCAGCACCAAGTGCCAGCATTTTTAGAACATCTACTCCATTTCTGATACCGCCGTCAGCCAGTATAGTTATTTTACCCTTGACCTTTGCAGCAATTTGCGGCAGTACATCTGCAACCCCCGGTGTCTGATCCAGAACTCTTCCGCCATGATTTGACACAACTATAGCACTTGCGCCAGCCTCAACAGCCAGCTCAGCCTCGTCAGCCGTCATTATACCCTTTAATATAAAGGGCAGCTTTGTGCTGGCAGCGATCTCCATTATATCAGCTACAGACTTTGGCTCAACCGGTTTTCCGTATAGAGCCATGGTTATGAGTCCTGCTGCATCTATATCCATACCAACAGCATAAGCCCCAGCTTTTTCTGCCATACGGATTTTATCTATTACTAGTTCATTTTTCCATGGTTTTATTATTGCTATACCATTGCCATTTTGCTTTTGAAGCTCCTCAAGATTTGTTATTAAAAAGGCATCCACGGCAGAATCACCCACCATGGGATATATACCACCATTAATACAGCCTTCAATTACCCAGGAAATATACTCTTTTTCGGAGAATTTTCCACCCATATTATAGGTTGTACCGGAAACAGGTGCAGCAAATACCGGGATTCGCATTTTTCTGCCAAAAAGCTCTATAGACATATCAGGGTCTTTACAGCTATGGATAACTCTCATATTAAGCTTATGCTTTTTTAGAGCTTCTACATTTATGGTAAAAGCTTCGCCAGTTGCCTTGCCGCCCATCCCGGGAACCTCTCCAGAACAAGCTCTGCCATTGCAGACAGGACAAACTCTGCAGGAACCATTTAGATTGGCTTTTGCGTTTTTTGATATTTCATTAGATAACATAATTTATATATCTCTCCTTACTAAATAATATATAAGTATAGGGTTTTTAATTTAAAACTTAGATTATTCCAAGCTATAGATAACCAACTCTAAAACTCAAACTACTTTTTGCTAAAAGTTGCAATCTCTTTATGAGAAACAACTGTGAAGTTTTGATTTTGAAGTTGTTTCCTATAAATAGTATTATATATCAATTATATTTAATTCGTACAATAAGTTTTTATAGTCATCGGGTATTTAGAAAAGACAGAAAATTGGAGGTCAAATAAATGAAAAATATGAAGATGCGAAGTAAGTTGATAGTATTGGCAGTATCCATTGGACTAATACCTATTATTTTAATAGGCGGAATATCCTTTGCCATTGGACAGAACGAGCTAATTGTTGCCGTATCAAAATCAAATAATACATTTGCTGAATTGACAAAAGAACAGATGAATGCGTATTTCTATGAGCGCACAGGCGATGGAAATGTTATAGTCAATTCCAAAGGAATCCAAGACAGCCTTGAAATTATTAACAATACAACTTCTATAGCAGATGAAAAGGCTTCAGCTTACGAAGTTATGGATGAACAGTTATGATTAGCGTTAGACAACTATCGCTATACAGATATCTTTGTAACAGATAGCACTGGAAAGGTGGCTTATTCTGTAGCTTCTAAAGAGAAGCTGGAGAATATGGATTTGTCTGCCCACGACTATATAACGAAAGCCTTGAATGGAAAGCAAAACTGGTCTAAGCTTTTTTATTCCGATATATTCAAGACAAATATAATGGTGCTAAGTACACCGATTTATGGATATAAACATGGTAGGAGCAATAATATTATTGGTACGCTGAATATACTTATAGATCAGGAAAAGCTTAATTTATTAGTACGTCAGTGCATAGAAAAGCTTGGAGACAGTGCAGATGCCTATTTAATAAATGAAACTGGACTGCTGCTGACAGAAACTAGACGGGAAAGATATTCAGAAAACTCAGCACTTAAAGAGATAATTAATACAGAAGCTGTAAAGAGCCTATCAAAAGAACTGGCTGCCGGTAATGTGGACTTTAGATATACAGGTTTTTACAAAGACTATTTAGGTAACTCGGCATTTGGCTCACTATGTGTTGTTCGCTTGGGAGAATTTAATGCAGGTTTAATTATTGAGATTGATGTAATAGAGTCTTTCGCAGGGGCTTACAGGCTGTATTATGGTATTATTCTGATACTTAGCGTTTTTGTAGTTATTGCAATAATTCTGGTTTGGATTATAACAAGATCTATAACAAAGGCTTTGCAGTTGTAGCAGATGAAATCAGAAAGCTAGCAGAACAATCAACCAGCTCAACAAAAATTATAGATGATATGGTGAAAAAGCTTCAAGGAGATGCTTATAATACAGTAAAAACTGTGGAAATGGTTGAAGCTATTCATAAGGAGCAAGCTAAAAGTGTAAGCGTCACCCAAGGACAATACAACGAGATTGCTGGAGCAATAATGAGTGCCGAAGCTGCAATTAATGTTATAAACGAGGCTAGCCAGCGTATGAAGGAATGTAAAATTGAAGTACAAAATACAATAGAGGCTTTATCGGCAGTTGCACAGCAAAACGCAGCAAGTACGGAGCAAGCCTCAGCCGCTATGCAACAGCAAACGGCTTCTATTGAAGAAATGTCAAATGCCAGCGAGGGGTTATCCCAGATTGCACAAGAATTACAAGCACTTATTGAAAGATTTATAATATAGTAATCAGCTTTTGTCTATAAAAACCTCTAAAATGGAAGGCGAACCATTTTAGAGGTTTTTCTTGCAAAATACTTATATATAGGGAAGCAACCATAAAACTTAATTTATTCATAGGTTAGTTGTTGCTTCCTTTCTAGGTTTTTAGCTTGGAATAATTTAAGCTTTAAGCTAAAAACCCTATATGATTAAAATAATAGAATCTTATTATAAACAAAATTTATTGCTTTTCGTATATGTTATAGATTAGCAAATCTAAAACTCAAAATACTTTTCGTTAAGAGTTGCTAATCTCTTTGTGAGAAACAACTGGATAAATTTAATTTTGAAGTTGTTTCTCTATATATCAAAATATTATATCATAAGGGAGATTATAATATGTTTAAAAAGGTTACTATCTCAATAACACTCATAGTTGTTATAGTAATGCTGGCATTCCAGATCTATAAGTTTCATTTGAACCATCAGGGGAAATTCGCTGAGACGAATGTTCCTACCAATGTTGTAGAGCCAAGTATTACAGTACTTAATGACAACTACAGGCACAGAGAGGGAATTTCTACCGATTGGGGTTTTTCCTGTATAATCAGGGGTATGGGGAAAAATATACTTTTTGATACGGCCAGTAATGGGTATATACTTCTTAATAATATGGAGAAAATGGATGTATCGCCACAGGATGTTGATGCAATTGTATTATCTCACCCACATAATGATCATATTAGAGGCTTGAGAAATATATTGGAAAAAAATAATAATGTAGAAGTTTATATATTGAAGTCATTTCCAACAAGGATTAGGGATATGATTACAAATATGGGAGCTAAAGTGGTAAACGTGGATGAAAAGATGAGTATTACTGATAGAATAAGTATTATGAATATAACAGATGGAAATCCAGAAGAACAGGTTTTAACAATTAAAACTGATAAAGGAACAATATTAATAACAGGCTGTTCGCACTATGGAATAGATAATATTATAGAACTGGCTAAAAAGGAATACAGCGAGGATGTATTATTAGTAATGGGAGGCTTCCATTTAGCTGAAGTTGATAGGGATAAAATCAGCAAGATTGCTACAAAAACGAAAGAGCAGAAGGTTAGGTATGTTGGACCTGCACATTGCAGCGGCGAGCTGGCAATGCAAGTTTTAGAACAGGAGTATGCAGATAAATTTTTAAAGGTTGGTGCTGGGAAGATAATACTTATAGATGAATTAAAATAAGTCTATCTTGTAAGTTATAATAAAAATATTGTAGAATGAGATATAATTAATCTTCTTGGATTTAACATAATATATTGCCTGCTGTAAAGTATTAAGCTAAGTTAATAAGGGAAAAATATTCTAAGACTGTATAAATAATTTTTGAGACTAAAGGAGATAGTGATGGACAATTTATTATACGATGTAATGGTTAATGTAAAGCTGGAGGAAGGTACAGTGGTATTGGAAAATCTACTGCTTTCCATATATTTCAAGGAAGGTATATCCACCAAGGAGCTGGCTAGAGAAGTACTGCTTCCTGTTCCAGTAATCGCTGCCATTAAAAATGAATTTAAAAAAAGAGATTTGATTGTTCAGGATAGAGGAATAAGGCTTACTCAGACGGGCAGGGATTTTATTGAGAAGACTATGAAATATGAGGGACTGGATACAGAGCTTTACCATAGGCTCATTAATGATAACTGGAGCTTTGAAAAAGACTTTAAAAAGGAGCTGGACTTATTAAATAAAGTTTTTGAAGGAAGACCTCAAGTTGATGTAACAGTAGATCAATCAAAATGTACAGTGGAAACTAGTATAAAGAGAGCAATTTTATGTTTGAAAAATAAAGCTTTGATTGGCAAGAGGATTCTGTGCGTTGGAGATGATGACTTAGTTTCCATATCTCTGAGCTTTTTAGTAAAAAAGCTGTTTCCAAAGCAAAACAAGGATAAATGCCTTATAACAGTATTGGATATAGATGAGCGGTTTTTAAGATACATAGAAAATACAGCAGAGCTGGAGAACTTGCCTATACAGTGTCACAAAACAGATTTGCGTCAGCCCTTGGCTGATAAGCTGATAAATCAATATGACTGCTTCTTTACTGATCCTCCTTATACAATGCCGGGGATGGAGCTGTTTCTTTCAAGAGGGATATCTGCCTTAAAAAAGGAATCGGGGTTGACTGTATTTTTCTCCTTTGCTCATAAGACACCGGATTTCAATTTGAATATGCAGTGGGCGTTTTTAGATATGGGTCTTATTATATCAGATATTAAACCCAGATTTAACAAGTACGAGGGAGCTGAAATAATAGGAAATACCGGGCAGATGATAATACTCAAAACTACAAGGAAAACCGAACCAATGATAAACGATGTCTTTGATGAAGAATTATATACAGGGGAGATAAGACGGACGGTTAGGATATACCAATGCAAAGAATGTAAAAAGCAAATTGAGGTAGGAGACAAAAAAGAGTATAGAACAATAGAAGTACTTAAGGAATCAGGATGCCCCTATTGTAAAGGCAGCAGCTTTGATATCATTGACAAATTAACTCAGGAAAGCTAAATCAACGATATGGAGAAGAAAAATATACAGCTAGATTCCTTTGATATTCCAGAGGAATATGTAGAAGGTGAATCAATGAATGTTGTAGAGGAATTCAGAAGGTTTATTCAAAATAAAATCAGTTAATAATAAAAATCAGAGTTGATATTAAATGGCTCTGATTTTTATTTTTTCAGCAAAATATATCTCTTGACAAGAAGCAGGATAGGTAATATATTACTTATATTAATTAAATAGATTTTTGGAGGAAAATATTATGAATACATTAATTGTATATGCTACTAAATATGGATGCACAGAAAACTGCGTCAAGGATTTAGCGAAAAAGCTTACAGGTAAGGTGGTTTATTTTAATTTAAAAAGTGGAAATGCTCCTGACCTATCACAGTATGATAAGATTATTGTTGGAGGCTCTATCTACATAGGCAGAATACAAAAGGAAGTAAGTGATTTTTGTTCAAAAAACCTAGATGGATTAAAGACCAAGAAAACAGGTTTTTTCATATGCTGTATGAGAGACGGAGCAATTGCAGAGTCAGAGTTAAACGATGCTTTCCCCAAGGAATTGTTAGCTGCTGCCGCAGCAAAGGACTGCTTCGGAGGAGAATTTATATTCAGTAAAATGAATTTTCTAGACAAACTGATCGTTAAGAAGGTTTCCAAGATAAACAAAGATACATCAAATATATTAACTGAAAATATAAATAGCTTTGCATCAATTATGAACAAAGCTTAAAGGTATTAAAAGCTCCTTAGGATAACATTAGTTTAATATTGGTATCTAAAGGAGCCTTTTGTGGTATTAAAGACTATATTACAACTACGTTGCAATATAGTAATTTTAACGAGTTCAGAAGGGGATTTATACCCCCACTGAAACTTATTTTCTTTAGTATATTCACCCCCACTTATACAAGTGGAGGACTTCCCTTCTGACCGTTCGTTAAAGCTATTCCTTGCCTTCCAGATCATGCTCATACAAGTCAACTCTGTTGCTTAGAATATCAGCTAGGCCTACAAATTCACAGCCTACAGAATAACTATTATCAACTTCTTGAACACGCACAATTTTTAAAACAGCATAAAAAAACTTATCCTCAGTAAGCTGTATCTTTGCATCGAAATAATAGTTCAGCGGCAGCATTTGACTGCATGTAAAGCCTATGCCGGATTTAGAAATGTTTTTTACCTCTATGCTTTCATTAATATTATCCAGCATTTCATAATCCTGCTTAAACAGAGATGAAATAGTCAATTCAAGCTTAAGCGGCAATCTTTTGTGTCTTCTCTTTTCTTCCATGTTAAGGCTGTCCCTCCTTTAAAATAAATTTTATGGATAAAGTTCTATACATAAAATACAAATAAGCATCTATATAAATTATATCAGAATAAGCGGTTTTTACCATATATAATATAAATCTATTTGCTTAATGCTGTATTTGTTTTTAAAGAAGGGCGGTGCATAATAAAATAAAGCAAAGCTATGTATTAACCCAAGAAGCCTGGATTGGTAACATGATCTGCTCTGATAGCCTTTCTTAGTATAGTCAAATGAACTTTTGTCATACCCTCGTCAATTTCACAGGGAAACTGAGCCTTGCAGCTTTCACATTCCAGATATTCCTTGTTACTAAGATTTTCTCTATTATTAAACAAGAAGGGGAGTGCCTCCTCGTTTTGACTTTTATCCTCTGTCAGCGGAGTACCAAGCTTATATACGTATAAATATGAAGCCTCTCTTTTTAAAGAAAAGCAAGTACCGCTGCATTTAGGACATACTAAAGGTTCATTAATATTCAAATTGCATATCTCCCTTCAAATAGATTATTATAAGGTTTTATGGTGATTTACTATAATAACGATGAAATAATTTAAGCTTATAGTTGTTTATTTATAGATTATAATAACCACTTAAGCTATAATATTTTTAACTGTATATATATAAATGGTGTACTGAACTTGGACAATACAAAATCCTACCCCCATTTATATAGCTTGCACAAAATTACGCAGTGGTATGTGTAAAAACGAGAGAATTTTGGAGAAGGGGAATATAAAATGAAAATATCAATTGAGTTGATCCCAAGGGAAGAAACACAGCTAATAAAAGAAGCTGAATTTATATCACAAAAATATCACATGATAAGTACGGTTAATATACCGGATCTTTTAAAGTTTGACATAAGAAGCTGGGAAGCATGTAAAATAATAAGAAGCTATTACAACTGCTCTATACCGCACATTAGAGCTATAGACTTTAATATTAAGGATTTAGGCAAGCTAAAGCAAATAATTGAAGAGCATGAACTAAAAGAAATACTTGTTTTAGCAGGGGATATACCACAGAACATTAAAAAGATTTATCCTACTACCAGCCTTGAGCTTATAAGAAGGTTAAAAGAGCTTAAAGGGCTGAAGGTATATGCTGCCATAGACCAGTACAGAACCAGTATCAAAAAAGAGCTGGAATATGTACAGCAAAAGCTTGATGCAGGAGCGGATGGATTTTTCACTCAGCCATTCTTTGACATAAGGCTGATGGAAATGTATATGGAATATCTAAATGATACAGAGGTATATTTGGGGATCTCGCCTATACTCTCAGAAAGATCCGCAAATTATTGGGAAATAAAGAATAATGTTGTATTTCCAAAGGACTTTCAATATAACATGGAGTGGAATACTGAGTTTGCAAGAAAGGTTTTAAGCTTTGCAGCTAAAACTAATACAAATGTATATTTTATGCCCATAAAAACTGATCTTGAAAACTATCTGTCCATGGTATTTGAAGCGCATAGGGATGATAAATAGGTATATGAAAATTATAGGAGGTGTTAAAATTGAATTTTAGCATTGCTGCTGAACTGAAAAAGCGTATTTTAGTGCTTGATGGAGCTATGGGTACTATGATTCAGGAATATAATCTTAATGAGGAGGATTTCAGAGAAAACCTTCCCATTAATACAGATAAAATACTAAAAGGAAACAATGATTTACTTAGTCTGACAAAACCCGAAATAATTAAAGAGATACATAGAAAATATTTATCAGCAGGCTGTAATATAATTGAGACTAATACACTTAACTCCAATGCTATATCTCAAGCTGACTATGGTTTGGAAGCTCTGGCATACAAGCTGAACCTTGCATCAGCCACCTTGGCAAGAGAGGTTATAGAGGAGTTTTCCCAAAATGATCCTAATACGCCCAGATTCGCTGCTGGAAGTATTGGACCAACAAACAGGTCGGCATCCATTTCACCAAATATTGCAAATCCCGGTGTAAGAAATGTAAGCTTTGACGAGCTTGTTGCGGCTTATGAGGAACAAATCAGAGGGCTTATGGACGGCGGTGTAGATGCACTGCTGATTGAAACAATTATTGACGGCTTAAATGCTAGAGCGGCATTATTTGCAGCAGAAAATGTTTTTAACAGCAAAAAGTATAAGCTTCCGATTATCATATCTGCAACAATAACCGATAAAACAGGAAGAATATTATCGGGACAATCAATTGACGCTTTTTTACACTCCATGAAGAACGATAATGTTATATGCATGGGTTTAAACTGTTCCTTTGGAGCCAAGGACTTAATCCCCTTCGTAAAACATATAGCAAAGAGCTTTGACTGCTATGTAAGTGTCTACCCCAATGCCGGTTTCAGAAACATAATGGGAGACTTTGATGAGCAGCCTCATACAACTGCTGCCCTTTTATCAGAGCTGGTTGATGGGGGCTATGTAAATATAGTCGGAGGCTGCTGTGGTACTACTCCTGCCCATATAGCTGAAATTGCAAAGCTTTGTGTTGGCAAGCAGCCGAGGGAAATATCAGTCAGAGAAAAGCAGACTATACTATGCGGCATGGAGCCTGTAATAATTGATCCTCAGAGCAATTTTATAAATATCGGCGAGAGGACAAATGTTTCCGGTTCTAAAAAGTTTGCAAGGCTTATTGCAGAGAAAAAATATGAAGATGCCTTGGTAGTCGCAAGAGAGCAGGTTGAAAGCGGTGCGCAGATTATAGATATAAACTTTGATGATGCCATGCTTGAGCCTGAGACGGAAATGAAAAACTTTCTCAGACTGATAGCATCTGAACCAGATATTGCTAAAGCTCCAATAATGCTGGATTCATCAAATTGGGAGGTGCTTGAGTCTGGACTTAAATGCATACAGGGTAAGCACATTGTCAACTCAATAAGTCTTAAGGAAGGCGAAGCTGAATTTATAAAAAAAGCAGAGTATATAAAGAGCTTCGGAGCGGCTGTAGTCGTAATGGCCTTTGATGAAAAGGGTCAGGCTGATACCTATGAAAGAAAGATAGAGGTTTGTAAAAGAGCCTACGACATTTTGACTGAAAAGGTCGGCTTTCCACCAGAGGATATAGTTTTTGACCCCAATATTTTAGCAATAGCTACAGGGATTGAGGAGCATAGAGGCTATGCAGTAGACTTTATCAATGCAACAAAATGGATAAAACAAAACCTGCCCTATGCCAAGGTCAGCGGAGGAATAAGCAATTTGTCCTTTGCTTTCAGAGGAAATAACACTATAAGAGAGGTTATGCATTCAGTATTTCTATACCATGCTATAAAGGCAGGACTCGATATGGCAATACTAAACCCTGCTATGATAAGAATATACGATGATATACCCAAGGATTTTGTTGAGATAGTAGAAGATTTAGTACTAAATAAAAAGGCTGATGCACTGGAAGCACTAATAGAGTATTCTAAGAAGCTTAATACCGAAAGCGGAGAAAAGGAAAACAGAGCAGCAGAGTGGAGAAGCGGCAGTGTAGCTGAAAGACTGGAATATTCAATAGTCAAGGGCTTTACTGAGTACATAGAGGAAGATGCAGCGGAAGCTTCCAAGCTGTTTGGCTCAGCTTTAAGAGTAATAGAAGAGCCTTTGCTTGACGGAATGAAGAAGGTTGGTGAGCTGTTCGGTAGTGGGAAGATGTTTCTCCCACAGGTTATTAAAAGTGCCAGAGTAATGAAAAAAGCAGTAGAAATATTAAAGCCTCAAATAGAAAAAGAGAACCTAGGGATCAAAAACTCACAAAAGGGAAAGGTTCTATTAGCTACCGTAAAGGGTGATGTCCATGATATAGGAAAAAATATAGTTGGCGTAATATTAGGCTGTAATAATTTTGAAGTTATTGATATGGGTATTATGGTTCCTGCTGAGGATATTATCCAAAAAGCCAAGGAAATAGGAGCGGATATAGTGGGCTTAAGCGGTCTGATAACTCCTTCTCTGTCAGAAATGTGCAATGTGGCAGAGCTGATGGAAAAGGAAAGCATGGATATACCTTTGCTTATCGGGGGCGCAGGTGCATCAAAGCTGTATACAGCAGTAAAAATTGCACCAAAATACAGCAATGGAGTTGTGTATGTTGAAGATGCTTCAAAAAGCGTAGAAATATGCAAAAAGCTGATTGACAAGAATACAGCCGGACAATTTATTAAGCAGACTAAGGAAGAATATAAAGCTTTGAAGGAGACTTATGAGGGTGTCAACAGAACCTATGTGACCTTGGGCGAAGCAAGAGATAAAATGCTTAAGCTGAGCTTTGCTGAGTGTATTACTGTTCCTGAGATGCTAGGCAACAAGATTCTTTTGGACTATCCTATAAAGGATGTACGAGAGTATATAGATTGGACATATTTCTTTACTTCCTTTGGAATGAATAAAAAATACCCTGAGATATTAAAGGATGATAAATATGGTAAAGAAGCAGCCAAGCTGCTAGAGGAAGCCAACGAAATACTAAATGAATTAGAGCAGTCCCAAAGCATCAAGCTGAATGCAGTAGTAGGCATATACCCTGCAAGCTCCTTGGGAGAAGATATAATAATCTACAAGGATGATAGCAGAAATGATGAGGCAGTAAGGCTAAACATGCTTAGAAAACAGGAAAAAACACAGGAGGACGTATATCCTTGTCTGGCTGATTATATTGCTCCTGCAAAGGGTGAATACAAGGATTATATTGGTATGTTTGCAGCAACTGCGGGAATAGGAATTAAAGAGCTGTGTCAGCAGTATGAAAGCCAGGGAGATATATACAAGGCAACTATAGTAAAGCTTCTGGCTGAACGACTTGCGGAAGCCTTTGCAGTAAAGCTGCACAGCTTGGTAGGACTACAATACTGGGGTAATGATAAAAAAGGCGGCTGTCTCGGCATAAGAGCTGCTATAGGCTATCCATCAGCACCAGAACATTCAGAAAAAATAAAGCTTTTAAGTCTTTTGGACTTTACAAACAATACAGGTATAAAGCTTACTGAAAATTATATGATGAATCCTACGGCAAGTGTTTGTGGACTATACTTTGCTCATCCTCAGGCAAAATATTTTGATGTTGGCAGAATATGCAGTGACCAGATAGAAGACTATTGCAATAGAAAGCAAATGCCTGTAGATGATATTAAAAGAATCATCTGCAACAGACTTGCAGATTAAGTTAAGCACAAATAAAAAAGTAGTCAAATGCATTGCGCATATGACTACTTTTTTATTATACTGCCTTTTTTGTGTAGCTCCTCGCCACCTTGACAGCTTCTGCTCTGAGCACCTTGCCCACAGATTTGTATACAATTACTGTTATTGCAGAGTTTATTCCTGCTTTCATTAAATTAAATGGCACAATGATCGGAAGAATCATTGAAAGCACTATTTCGGGTTTTACATTCATAAATAACGGAGTAATAATAAGGTTAAGCGGAATCATAACAGCAGTCATGCTTATAGTACCTGCCGCCAAAGCCAGCATTGCCCCCTTAATGTTATGAATCTTTTTATAAATAAGTCCAGCTACTATAACCATAGTACCAGATGCTATCAGGTGCATTACTGCCCCTGCAATACCGCTGCTGGCACTTACAGTAGCCGCCTGTACAAGAGAAACGATCAGGATGATTGTAAAGCCTGCTGAAGGTCCAAAAATAAAAGCACCTACCAGTGCAGGAATATCTCCCGGCTCATATTCTAAAAACGGTGCTGCCGGAATCAATGGGAAGTGGATATACAGCATAAGCACCACAGCCAGTGCAGCCAGCATCGCCAGCTTAACCATTTTGTTTACATTCAGTTTCATATTATCTCGCTCCTTCTAATAAAAAAGTTCCCTGAAAAATAATCTCAGGGAACACACTTACTATAAATGCTTCTTCTTCCATCCAGACTTCGTATACTTATAAGATATACGTTACTGTCGGCCTTGGAATCACACCAAGTCTGCAATAGGAATCATATCTATCGCTCGCGGGCTAACGGACTAATGCCGTATTACCGCCGATCGGGATTTTCACCCTGCCCTGAAGACTATATTCAGTTATATCTTTATATTAGCATTCACTAACTTATATGTCAAGAATGTTAAAATTATTATAAATTCAGTTTGTCTTTTATCTGTTCCTCATCAAAGCCTTGAATTTCTTCACCGTTAATCACAATAAAAGGTACAGACATTATTCCTTTTTTCATCAGAGTTTTTCTAGCCTCTGTATCCTTTGTTACGCTTCTTTCGGTATAATCAATATTGTTTTTTTCAAAAAACTCTTTTGCTTCGTGACAATAGTGACAGGTTTCGCTAGTATATATTTGTATATCACTCATAATACCACTCCTTAAACTTTTTTTATATTTCGTCAGTAAAGCAATACTACAGATTCTCTTCGCCTTCCTGCCAGTCAATAGGGCAAAGTCCGCCTGTTTTAAAAGCCTTAAGAACACGAAGTGTTTCATCCACACTTCTGCCTACGTTTAAATCATGTACTACAGAATATTTTAAGCCGCCGCTAGGATCGATAATAAAAAGACCTCTAAGCGGTATGCCTTCTTCTTCGATCAGGATGCCGTATTCTTTAGAGACACTTCTTGTAATATCTGAGGCTATAGGAAAGCCGACACTCCCCAAACCATTTTTTATCCATGCCTGATGTGAGTATATACTGTCGCAGCTTACTGCCAGTATATCTGCTCCTTCTTTTTTGAAGGCTTCCAGTTTTTTGCTGAAGGCTGTTATTTCAGTAGGGCAAACAAAGGTAAAATCCAGAGGATAGAAAAACATAACCAGCCACTTATCTTTATAATCATCCAAGCTCACATTAATAAAATCCTTGCCATCACCAGTCACAGCACTCATTCTAAAGCTGGGGGCTTTTTTTCCTACTAATCTTTCCATTATAATCCTCCTCATGTAATTATATGAAGTCTGATTTTGAATTAAGCATTATCAGACTGTTTTGAGAATTTATTGATATCATTAATTTAAGTAAGCATATATTTATTGTTTGATTCATTACGAGTTGATATGTGTTACAAAATTTAGAATCGCACTCCATATCATGGAAATTACAGGTGACAGTAAAAAAATAATGTTAAAATGAATAAATTTTTCTTTATTTGCAGGATTATTAAATATAAATGTTAAATATATATATAATGTGGATTGTCGAAAAATGTAGAAAAAATAGCTGTAGTTACAACGATTTGTTTAGGGGGTACTGGTATGAATATTAATAAGCTTAATTTAAAGCTTAAGTGGAAGGTGTTGCTTCTATCGTCGGTGTGCTTTATTGTTTCTGTATGCATAATGCTGGCATTTTCTTGGAATTACATCCATGGCATTGTTGTCAGAACTAGTGGTGAAAAGGGTATTGCAGTTCTGAGAACTACAGCACTAAGCATAGATATTGAAAAGTATAAAGAACTGGTGGAAAGTATGGATTCATCTCTGCCATATTATGATGAGCTGAGAAAATACTTATTAAACGTTAGAAACCAAAATGAAATGAAATATCTTTTCACCGAAAGCTTTATGAAGGATGGAGCTGCTACTATGTATGTAGTTGATGGCGGAGAGCCAGATAGTGAGGATTTTTCCAATCTGGGAGATCTAGTTAATGAATACGGTGAGATTGATACCGAAGAAGTTATTAATGCACTAAAGGGGGGAATACCATCATACACAGAACTGCAAAAAAATGAGCATTGGGGTTTTTTGCAATCCTGTTACTATCCATTAATTGACAAGCAAGGTAAGGTGGTAGGAGTTCTGGCCTGTGACTTTGACGCAGCAGAGGTTTATCAGAGAGCAATAAGCTTTATTGCAGTATATATAATAGTTTTGCTGGTTGTGCTGATAGTACTTTGCTTAGTAATAATAATATATATAAACAAAATTGTAATAGGTTCAATTACATCTATGAGAAATACTATTACCGAAGTAACTAACTATGATTTAACTAATAAGCAGGAAAGCAAGCTTATAGAGCGTAAGGATGAAATTGGAGATATAGCTAGGGCTATTGAAAAAATGAAGGAAGATTTAAGAAGGATTATAACTAATGTAAGAGCAGAAGCTGTAGGTGTTGAAAAAGATACAGCTATGACCGAAGGTCTGATGATGCATCTCACAGAGAGAGCAAGAGAAGTTGATGAAACAATTGAGAATATGTCAAAGGTAATGAATATTACAGCATTGTCTACAAAGGAAATAAGTGAAGTTACAATGGATATAGAAAAGGCAATTGATTCAATATCAGAAAAAGCGCAGAATGGTTCTTCTGTAGTTGTTGAAATAAGCAGCCGTGCAGAAGCACTAAAGAAAAATGCGGTTGACTCCCAAACATATGCCCTTGAAACAAAAACTGATATGAGCTTGAAGCTTAGAGAGGCTATTGTCCAAGCTAGAACTATTGAGCAAATAAATACGCTGTCTGATGCAATTTTGCAAATAGCTTCACAAACCAATCTGCTTGCATTAAATGCAGCTATTGAAGCAGCACGGGCAGGTGAAGCCGGTAAAGGCTTTGCAGTGGTGGCAGATGAAATCCGCAAGCTGGCAGAAAACTCAAAAAATACTATCAGCCAGATACAAGGAGTAACATCTAAGGTAATAGCTTCCGTGGAATACTTATCAAATAGCTCTGAAGCGGTACTAAGCTTCATTGATACCAAGGTAATTAACGATTATGAAGCATTAGTAAAAACAGGTGAGCAATACTATTCCGATGCCCAGTTTGTAAATAATTTGATTATAGATTTAAGTGCAACCTCACAGCAGTTAACAGCATCCATGCAGAATATAGTAAAGTCCATACAGGAAATAGCAAACTCAAATGAGGTTGCGGCATCCTCCATAAATGATATCGCAGAGAAATCCATTAGTGTTGTAGAAAATGCAGCAGAGGTAATAAATATAGCATCACATGCCAAGGAGAGCTCGCAAAAGCTGAATAATACAGTAGGGATATTTAAGCTATAAAAATTGATAAAAAAGCCATATTAAATATATGGCTTTTTTCTTTAGTTTTGTATAAAAATAGTATAAAATGAATCTATGCATATATAGGGAAGCAACAATGAACCTTAACTTATTCATGAGCTTGTTATTGCTTACCTTCTAGGTTTTTAGCTTGGTATAATTTAAGCTTTAAGCTAAAAACCTTATAGTCTGTTAAACAGAAGAAAAGGTTAAATAAAACTCAAATGCTCGGGAGGTCTATGATGAGGATATTATTATATTTTATTATTATTATTTTGGGGGCATGGCTGGGATACTCTGATAAGCTGCCAGAAAAGCTTATTGGCAAGCTTTCCAAGCTTCAATACCTAAGCTTGCTTTTTTTACTGTTTATTATGGGAATAAACATAGGTATAAGCAAGGAAGTTATTAGTATGTTTTATCAGCTAGGAT
>CALGKJ010000091.1 GCA_937930535.1 uncultured Clostridia bacterium | reverse complement strand
GTCTTTTATGTTATTAACTTTTAAATTAATCTCATTAAGTATACTCGTAGGTTTTAAAAGCTGATCTTTTAAATCAAGTCTATTAGCAATGGATATTGCGGAATTTGCTATTTCCTCAGCCAGCTTTAGCTCTCCGATATTCTTTGCATATATGCCCAGCTCAGCCTTTGCATCAAGCAATTTGGCCTGAGCTATCTTTATGCCATTCATACTGTTCATTATGTTTACAAGTATAGAATCAATATGAGTGATTATCTCTATGGGATTTACTCTTGTTAAAGGCTCCCAAGGCATTTCTATGCCCACCTCACTAAGTGCAGCCCCAGAATGTCCGGTATAGCTTGGCTCATTAAATCTGACACTAAGCTCATAATCAGTTTTAATGCCTTGACTGCATTTGACCTCCAAGTAAAATTGTCTATCTGCAAAAATAGTACTTGGTTTAGGTAATAGAAACGAATAACCACTACTAAACTTTGTGACATATGTTCTATCTGACTTATAAACATATATCTCCAGAGGGTACTCAGACTCAAATACCGAAATGCTAATATCAGCATCATTTCCAGTAATACTAAAATATTTATTGTTTATGGTCATTTTAGGATCATAGCTTTCATTCATTTCCGGATAAATTACTTTAAAATAATCAACATCCCTCTCTGTATGCAAGCTTAACTTCATATTAGAACTACGATTTGTTCTTACATCCACTACTGTTGCTTTTGTAAAGCTGTTATTTTCCTCATATGCGTCTATTGTTGCAGCTTTTTTGAGGATTATCTTATGATTTGTATCTACACCTGGACTATAGCTGCTAAACCCGGCAGCTGGATTTTGCCAATCAGCCATTGGAATACTGGATGGTTCTCTATCCAGTACATCTCCCGGATTAGCTCTTACTGCCAGATGAGCTGATGTATCCTTAGCGGCTACATGTAATGTCAACTCAATGTCCTTTAAGTAGCCTAAACAAGGATTAAAGCATCCCCAGTAATAGCGCATTTGAGCTGCATCATAAGCACCGTACATTTTTACTGGTATATTGATGCTGTTTCCATTAACATCAATTCCCTTAAATATTACTGATAAGGTGTCCTCTTTTACACATTTTGATTTAATAGGCTCAACACTTGGTCCAAAACGCAAGAATACATACGCAGCTTTGTTTTGGGAAATCTTACCTTCTTTTTTCTTATATAATTTTCTCTTATCATATTTTTTTGTTGAAGGGTTGACTACATTTTCCCATTCTGCATTATATACTTCATTAATATAGGGATCACCACTAAGAACACCAAAACCCTTTGGGGTTAACCCCGCAGCTGCATTAAATATTCTGACATTTTGCAGATAAGGAGGCGGATTTACTGTTTCATAAAAGAATGTAAGAAAACCCGCACCATAGGATATAATATTAGGAACTAAAACATCTGTCATTTCATAATAGGGTCTGGTTTGGCTGCTATTTGTCTTGTCTATATTGGGATCCATACCGGGAACGATAGGAAAGTATGAAAGATTTCCAAGACCCAGCGGCGATGATAGATTGCGCTTTTTAGCTTCTGATAGAGCCAATGCAGATAGCTCTCTAAAAAAATCACCATACGTATTTCGCTTTGTAATACCATTAGAAGAAATTGCATTAACTATCCTGTTAAAATCCCATGAATCTCCTATCAGCCTTTCATAGCCTACCTCATTATCATTAATGCTGGCACGTACTGCTGCATATGCAGCAGCTGCTACAATAGCTGCCGTCGGAGCTCCCATCCAGATAACTAAAAGAGCTGCTTCTGCTGCTACAAGCTCTGCAACCTTGAATTTATCATAAGCTTCCCTTTCAGTCATTCCACTGCCAGCATGTGCTGCCAAAGCTGCATGATCAGGGTTGGCGGAATCTTGAACCAGATGAAGTACATACCCAAGCATAAGATAAGCAAGTCTTTTGCCGTCTGCTGTATTTCTATTAAATTGCTTAACTGCTCCCTCAAATGTCATTTTATTGCTATTATTAACCTGAACACTATCTGATGGGTTTTTATCATATTTGTCATTCCATCCCCAGTCTCTTGCACTGTAGAAGCGGTCTCCCACTTGAGGCTTTTGCTCCTTCTTTCCCTCAGCTTCATCCCTGACTCTAAAGTATAGCTCATGCTTTAATCCTGTTCTTTCGCCTCCGAAATGATTATAGTCTCTGGTACGTTGGATAAAATCAAAATAATGCTTCTTATTATCTATATATGTCGGATCGTTTTCAAACCAGTCTTTAAAAAAACCGGGGCAATTGTCTTGATCTTCCCAATATGCACCTATCACAGTAGGATGGTATCCCTGCTCTATCTCTGCTTCATGTTTATTGATCTGTTCCTTCTTTCTTACATACTTTTTATAAAATACTCCATGGGAATATAATTCTTCATACTTCCTCTCATATTTCGGCAGTCTGTTATCTATTGATTCTATTAAATCCAAAGAACATTGAGTCCAATGTTGATGGTCCTTTTCCATCCAGCCCCCAATGGTTGGTGTATAAGTTAAGAGGTTATGAAAATTTGTTACGTTTTTATCTATTTTCATTCCCGTTCGATTAATACTTGAAATATCTGCTTTTGTAGCATCTACTTTTATTTTTGTTTCAAAAACCTTACCTTGACAATTCACTTTAAAAACTAAAGAGTCCAGCATTAGGCTTGCTTTAGAAATCTTAACTGTTACAGTAGAATCTGTTTGAGTCAAATATTTTTGAATAGGTACTCTCAGGTTTTCAGGGATTATGCCAGATAACCCCAAGGTTCTATTTATTAGCTCCTCTTTTCCTGATAGAATGCTGCTTGAGGTTAACGAAACATCCGCTATCCAGCTTTCTCTAGAATCGATAACCTTAATTAACCTACAGTTTTTGAAAGCATTAATTGTTTCTTTTAGGTATTTGGGAAATTCGCCTACAGAATTGATTTTAAAAAAATCCTTTGAGCTGGTAAGTCTTATAAAGGTCTCATCCTTTTCTCTTAACATTTCTGCTAGCTGCCGAGAACCGCTTTGTATACCCGCTATAATCTGTAGTTTCTGATTTCGCTCATCAACTTTGCAGTCATATATATAGCCCAATGACAGTGCCTCGATTCTCATTTGGTAATTGTCCAACAAAGCTGTTTTTTCTAAGTAATTTTTCAGTTGTAAAATTGACATTACAACACCTCCTTATTTTATCATTATATCAGCAATTGCATGCAACGTATATATTACTAATGTTTTTCACAATACCAATATCGCATTTTAAAATTAATTTATTTTGTCGATTGCCGCCAATTCTAAATTAATCCATCTGCTAATTATACACACTTCTTTATACTTTAATAACTTTTTATAGTAAAAAAGCGTATGATGATTAACCCTAATAATAGCAGTTAATCACCATACGCTTTTAACATTCAAAAACCTTTATAACTCCAATTCCTTTGCCAGTACCGTTACCGCTTTCTGCTTATTCTCCGCACTAATAGTATAGGAAATACTAATCTCTGACGTAGTAACCTGTTTAAAGTCGATTCCATAATCCGAAAAGATATTAAACACCTTAGCCGCTACTCCAGATTGCTTCATCATACCGATACCTACAACAGAAAGCTTGGATATACTAGAATCCTTGCATATTTCAATCCCAACCAGCTCCGCTTTAAGCTCCTTTGCTACAGCATCTATCATATACTCATCATCTATAGAGGCAGTAAAGGAAATATTCACATGACCAGCATAGGGAGCCGTTTGACTTATCATGTCAATATTTACGTTATGCTTTGCCATCTTATCAAATACCAAAGCTATGTTTTTTGATGTATACTCTACATTGTTAATTGTAACCATCAGTACATTATCACTAACAGTAAGTCCTGTTATTGCTTTTCCTTCCATTGTTTCATCATACTCCTTTATCAGTGTTCCTTTTGCATTACCATGACTTATGGCAACATATATTGGTATATTATATTTGCAGCCTATTTCTACTGCTCTTGTCTCCATAACACCAGCACCTAGACTTGCCATCTCCATCATTTCTTCATAGCCGATAGTGTCAAGCTTTTTTGCTCCTGGATACATCCTGGGATCAACACTATATACACCTTCAACATCTGTATATATTTCGCAGGTACATTTAAGCTTTGCTGATAGTGCCACTGCTGTAGTATCAGAGCCGCCTCTTCCCAAGGTAGTTATATCTCCCTTTTCATTTATGCCTTGAAAGCCAGCTACTACTACTATGCGCCCTTCCTTCAAATGTTTTCTTACATTTCTTATATCAATATCAGTAATGAGGTTTTTGGTATGCAGTCCCTCGGTTTTTATTCCTGCCTGAAAGCCCGTCAATGATATTGAATCATATCCAAGCCCTTGAAATGCCATTGATAGCAGCGCAATGGATACCTGTTCTCCTGTGGATATAAGCATATCAAGCTCTCTTTTACTTGGGTTAGCTGTTATTTCCCTAGCCATACTAATTAGCATATCGGTGGTTTTGCCCATAGCAGACACTACAACCACAATATCATAACCCATCTTTTTTCTTTCAATTACCTTTTGGGCAACTGCCTTTATTTTATCAATACTCCCTACTGATGTGCCTCCAAACTTTTGTACAATTACTGGCAATTTTTATTCCTCCCTGCGCTATCTTCTCTATTCTATATCATTTCTGATAATATCCTCATAGGTCTCTCTTTTTACAACCAGCCTTGCCTTATTATTCTTTACAAATACTACGGCTGGCTTTGGTATTTTATTATAATTGCTTGCCATGCTGTAGTTGTATGCCCCGGTGCTTAGTACTGCGATTATGTCTCCCCTTTCTGCTCTTGGCAGCTTAATATCCCGTATAATAATATCTCCTGATTCACAGCATTTACCTGCTATTGTATAAATCTCTGTTTCTGTATCTGAAAGCTTGTTGGCAATTACGGCTTCATATTTTGCATCATACATTGCTGTTCTCAGGTTATCAGTCATTCCGCCATTTATAAATATATATTGCTTGCCCCCATAGGTTTGTTTTATTCCTCCAGCTTCATATAAGGTTGTCCCTGCGTTTGCAATAATCGCTCTTCCGGGTTCTATCATAACCTTTGGTGCTGTCAGATTCTGCTTTTTTATTTCCGCCTTTATATGCTGCAAAATGCCCTTTAAGCATATGTCCAGCTCCATAGGTTTATCCTGTTCAGTATAATATACGCCAAAGCCTCCGCCAATATTTAGCTCACTGCATATAAAGCCAAATCTCTGTTTTATATTACTTAAAAACTCAATCATATTTGTTACTGCTGAATGATATGCAGTCTCATCAAATATCTGGGAACCTATATGACAATGGAAGCCTTTTAAATCAATGTACTGGCTTCTGATTGCTGTATGAACTATTTTATAAGTAGAATCAGCATTTATAGACTCACCAAATTTTGAATCATTTTTAGAGGTTTGAATATACTTGTGGGTGTGCGCATCCACGCCCGGATTTAATCTTAATAAAATCTGTGTCTTTGTGTTTAAACTTTTGCACAGTTCTTCGATTATATTAAGCTCATCAGCATTATCTACAACTATCCGTCCTGTCTTTGCCTCTAAAGCCAAAGCTAATTCATCAACACTTTTATTATTTCCGTGGAAATAGATTTTCTCAGCGGGAAATTCAGCTTTTATTGCGGTATAAAGCTCCCCCCCAGATACAACATCCAAGGATAGTCCTTCTTCCTTTATAAGCTTACAAATTGCTATATTCATAAAAGCTTTTGAAGCATAAATTATTTCTGTATCAAAGTCTTTTTGTGTAAAGCTCTTTTTAAAAAATCTGCAATTATTTCTTACAAATTCCTCATCAATAACATATAAGGGTGTTCCATATTTCTCTACTAAGTGTTTTACATCACAGCCGCCAATTTCCAGAGTTCCTCTGTCTGTTGTTTTTGATGTTCCAAAGAACCTCATTCTATACACCTCTTTCTATAGAGAAACAACTTCATAATTTAGTATTTCTAGTTGTTTCTCTATATAGTACCTGCGACAATAAAAAAATAACAGTTAAGAGCAAAAGGTACTCATAACTGTTATTTAATAAAATACACCTTAAAATAGCAACAAACATAAGCTTACAGCACTCGTACAGAGTACTATAACAAATTACATCTATGCTATCTCACAACGTATTGATTCATAACATTCCTTTTGCCCCAATATGATAAGCACTCCCTGAAAGGATCGGGCAACCCTTTCAGGACAGTACTATGCCTCTTAAACATAGTCCCAATACATAAATAGATATTTATGTACTTCGGCAGATATCCCTTTCATGATATGCATTACTATTGACATCTGCATCCTCTATATCACACTGTATATATTCATTTTATCTTCAAGTCATTATTAGAAGTGTAACAAAAAATAATATTAGTGTCAATTAATTTATTTCTAGCTTTTTTAAATATATCTTCTATCACTTGCTGTGAATAAAATATCTCTTTACTAGAGAATATTATCATTATATGCAGTTGGAAAAACATTTATGGATATGATTTTTATCTATATGTTTTAGACTTAACGTGACTTATATGGTAAAAAATTCAATACATTTAACACAAAATAGAAATATTATATATATTATAAAAATTCCTGCTTGAAAATATTAATCTAAGTGATATAATTATCTGCGTTATTATTAATATAATTTTAAGGAGGCTCATAACTTGGAAAAAAAACAAACCAATAGATGGCTGGTTGTATTAGGTGCCGTTTTGATTCAAATATGTCTTGGCGCCGTTTATGCATGGAGCTTATTCAACAAGCCGCTATCACAAAAATTCGGCTGGGAGACATCAGCAGTTGTATTTACATTCTCAATAACAATTGCAATGTTCGCGCTGGCAACAATATTTGCAGGAAAGCTTCAAGATAAAATCGGACCAAAATGGGTGGCTATGGCTGGAGGAATTTTACTATGCTTAGGACTTTTGTTATCCAGTAAGGCTGATACTTTAATGGAAATGTATGTATTCTATGGTGTAATAGGTGGTTTAGGTGTTGGAACAGCTTATGTTTGTCCTTTAGCCACTTGTGTGAAGTGGTTCCCTGAAAAAAAAGGCTTTATTACTGGTATTGCAGTAGGTGCTTTTGGATGTGGAAGCCTTATTTTCAAAGCTGTTATACTTTATCTAATAGCAAATAAAGGCGTATCAGAAACTTTTTTGTACCTTGGAATAGTATATGGTATTTTAATAATACTGGGTGCACAACTGCTAAAAGCACCCGATAAAAACACTGCTTCACAAAAAATAAATGCTATCAGGATTAATTCTGATTTCAGTACAAAGCAAATGCTAAATACATCTCAATTCTATCTTTTGTGGATAATGTATTTCTTTGGCTGTGTAAGCGGACTTATGGTTATAGGTCTTGCAAAGGATATTGGCATGGAGCTTGTCAAGCTTAAGCCTGCAATCGCAGCAAACGCTGTTGGTTTGATAGCGTTATTCAATGCAGGAGGCAGATTAGGATGGGGAATCATATCCGATAAGCTTGGCAGAGTAAAATCCTTCCTTATTATGTATGTAGTAACGGCTATTGCTATGATTATAATGAGTACTGTTGCTCTTAATTTTACAATATTCTTTATATGTATAGCGGCTATAGCATTCAGCTTCGGTGGCTTCCTTGCAGTTTATCCTTCAATTACGGCTGACTATTACGGAACAAAAAATCTTGGCGTAAACTATGGATTAGTTATGCAAGCATATGGAATAGCAGCAGTGGCAGGTCCATTTATCGCTTCATCATTAGGCTTTACTAGATCATTCCTGCTTTCAGCAGTGTTCTCAGTAATTGCTGCGGCAATGACATTCTTAATAAAACCACCAGTACAGCCAAGTTTAATATAGATTAATAAAAATATAGGGAAGCAAGCATAAAACTTAGTTTATTCATGAGCTATTTATTGCTTCCCTTCTAGGTTTTTAGCTTGGAATAATCTAAGTTTTAAACTATAAGCCCTATAAGAGATAATATAAAAAACCATAGGAAAACAATTCCTATGGTTTTTTGCTTTGTATTAACCTTAGACACTGCTTGAGTCTATGGCTTTGCTTTTTATAGGCTTAAAACAGCTTACTGTTATAGAAGTTAGCACCACAGCCCCCCCCAGCAGAGACAATTTTCCTGGTATTTCACCTACCGTCAAAAACACCCAAAATGGATTTAAAAGAGGCTCTATCAGTGAAATAAATGTGGATTCCAATGCTGTTATATTCTTAATTGCTTTTGAGTAAAGTACATATGATAAGCCTAATTGGAATACTCCTAGTAAAATAAGTCCCACCCAGCTTTTTAAGCTTGGCATTGTTTGAAACATAAAGGGTGTACTAACTACTATAGTAATAATACTACCCCAAAAAACATTTTCTAAAGGATCAGCATCCTTCTGCCTTCTCATAAACATTGTATTAAAAGCCAAAGCAACGCCGCTCAAAATAGCTAGTATGTTTCCTTTTAGGCTTCCACCTGCAATATCATCCATAAAGAATAATATCATTCCACCTATAACAAACAAGATAGTAGTCCAATCTCGGAGCTTGGCTTTCTCTTTTAAAAGCCAGCCTCCGAATATAGCTATATATATAGGGCATGTGTATTGCAGTAAAATTGCATTGGCAGCAGTAGTAGCCTTTGTAGCAGATACAAAAAGCAGTACCATTGAGGAATATGATATTGCGCCTAGTACTTTATTCCAGCTCAGCTTAAAAGCTGATTTTTTTAAGAACATTAAAATAATCACAACTGCAATAGAGCTTCTTATCCCAGCTATTGCTATGGGATTTAGATCAACCAGCTTTATTAAAAGTCCTCCAAAGCTCCAAAGAATAGCTGCCGATAACTGCATAATAATTGACTTATCCCTATCAACATTAACTATGGTATTTGTTTCCACTGTGTATCCCCTTTTCATCTAATATTTATAGTACTGATATTTCAACTGCATATAGATATTATAAGCAATACACCATATAAAAGCTATACTTATATAACAAAACATCCAATAACTCATAAAAGCTATTGGATGTTTTATTATCCTAAATTTAGTTCTGTCCTACTTGCAGCTTTGAGGGAGCTTTTTTGAAAAACTTCCACCTAAAATGGAAATATGCATATATAGCATTGGAACCTATACTTAATATACCTGCTGCCAGCATCAGAAAATACCCCCTGGGAACTACTACTATGCTTGAATCTATAAAGTGTCGGAACGTAAAAAGATAAATCATCCATCCAGCAAGCGTGAATGCCCTTGCTTGCAGCCATGTGCCCTTTTTTATAAATATGGATGGAATAGTACAGGATAAAAGTACCATTAAATGATACGCAGCATGTTCGGGAAAGTTAAGGTAAACAAATGTCCAGTTCCAAATATCATATGCAATAATCCAAAATGTAGTCATAGCCGGCCATGTCATGTCCTTAACTGCTGTGTTGTCAGGACCTATCTGCTGCCATTTTGTAAGTGTAATTATACTAAGTATACCTCCTACAGCATTTAGAACATTAGGTACATATCCCATAGAAAAATCCTGAACAACCGCTTCTGCTATATTTATGCAAAGTATTGCTGCCGCTATGTATTTTGCAAATTTGTATTGTCCCAGCTTTGTAAATCTTACCAGAGTAAACCAAACAGCTGCAAAAACCACTGAGTAAAGCTTAACCCATCTAAACCAGTGAGAAATCCCGGAATTCATCCAGAAGGGTATAAGCACTATAGGTATAATGAAGTAAAATACTATTGCAGGTATTTTGAAATGTCTGCATATCTCATTTAAAGCAATCAACAATATAAGAACTAAACATAAATGTATCCATGCTATAAAACCATTCCATTTTTCCACCTCAATATCCTTTTCACCTATTTTAAAAACAAAAGTATGATCATCTTTTCTAATTAAAGGGTTGTCCTCAAAATCCTTGATATTCACTTGGTTATTACTTATTATTTGTAAGGTATTACCTTCCAGCAGCCAAGCTTTCTCTTCAACAATAGTATTGCCTGATAACTGTTTAGTTATCTCTACACTCCCATTATCTCTAAACTTAAAAATAAAAAATGTGGAGCCCTCTCCAGTTTCTCCCTCAACTACACCCTGCCATCTTCCAAGGTTTGTGCCTGGTTCTGCAAGAACATTCTGCATCACCATGCAAATACAGAGCAATGATAAAAGTAGTATGCCCAAAACCCTTACTGATCTTCTTTTCATGGTTACACCCCTTCACATTTTTATATACAATAGCATTGAATATTTCATTGTTAAAGCTTTAGTTTATATATATAAATCGCAATAAATATGTTACATTATCGTAAATATGATGTGCAATTTATATTTGATAGAAAGCAAACGAAAGCGTTTATGCAATGTAAATTATTTATTGCTTTCTATATAGATAAACAACTATTAAATCAAGAATATCCAAGCTGTTTATCTATAAAATACCATTATCCAAAATAGATGTCAATTAAAATAACTTAAGTGTTTTTATAGTAACTATTTTACATGCTTTTTATCTTTGAACTTAAATTTCTTAAGTACTAGCTTCTTTAAACCATAAAACCAGCCTCTATCTATCTCAACATCAATTTCAGCTATTGCAATATCAGCCATCTTCATAATGCTTTCAAAGCTTTTTGCTCCTGCAATAAATCTTGCAGAATGGCAAAATAACGCATCATCTATTCCTATTATTTTATTAAGTTCTTCATCTCTTTTACCCGCCCAAGCTTCTGGCAGCTTTTTCTTATCTCGCAATCCTTTTTCATTAGATCTAACGGTCTGAATCAGGTATTCTCCTAGTCTCGGGCAAATTACGAATAATACCTCATTTTCTGTATCTATCTGACTCAATAAGCGCTGCCACGGATATAGATTGTCAAGCACTAAAACCTCAGGTCTCGGACGATTATTGTAAGCTTGCTGTATATGCGTCTTTGCCTTTATAGCAGATATCTGATGACGTAAAGTGTTTTCAAAAACCATTGATGCCGCTTCCACTGCCCTGCTAAAGTATACCTCCTCTTTTTCGCATTCATCCCAGGTGGGATTGAAGCCTGATATAATCATAGATATATTAGTTGTAGGGATTATAGTGATACTGGTTCTTAACCCATTGTCTGCTGCATCAATTCCTTGCATTAGCGTACTATCTATATATCTTGCTACTGCTTCTACCTCCGCATCATTCAATGAAGGCTCTGAAAAACTAACAACTCTTTTACCAAACTTTTTCCATATCAACCCACAAGCAGCATAGGGAACACCACCCTCTCTGTATTCCTTTTCAACCTGATGATGATCAAATTCACCATCTCCAATATCATATATAAGCTCTAAGCCATTTAATACCTCGATATCTCTTGTTCTGACGACCTGTAAGTCAAATATTTGTTTAAGGATAGCGGTTGCCATAACTTCATCAGCATGAAATCTGCCATCATGTGTACCGACTCTCTTAAATTCCTTTACTATATCGATTTTTCATCTACTCCTTTCTATAGATAACTAACTGGAAAAATTTAATTTCGAAGTTGTTTCTCTATATATAGGGAAGCAACCATAAAACTTTACTTATTCATAGGTTAGTTATTGCTTTCCTTCTAGGTTTTTAGCTTGGTATAATTTAACTTATAAGCTAAAAACCCTATATTGTAGTTTTGTTAATAATATTATTAATCACACCGATAAGTTTAATTCCTGAAAGCCTACAGCAAAATATTAATAGAGTATATCAAAAAACAAGAGCACCATGAATGTATTCATTCATAATGCTCTTGCAAAATTAATAATTTACCACGATAACGACGCCTTATTTTGACACCTATCTCCCGATAGGTGGGTGTTCGCACAATGCTATCTACCTTCCCTGTTCCTCAGAACTTATTATGGGCATGATATCCTTCATTAAATATAGAACTCCCTTTTTAGTGATGTAGGTTCAAAATAAAAGCTTATCGTTTATCACAGCAATATAAATTAAATTCTCTTAACATAAAATATTATAACTAATTATATTAACTATGACAACAATCAATTTTTAACAGCTTTTAATATTTGCTGCCAATGTACTATAGATAACCAACTCTAAAACTCAAATTACTTTTCGTTAAGAGTTGCTAATCTATTTGTGAGAAACAACTGGATATATTTATTTTGTAGTTGTTTCTCTTTATAAGGTTATTTTGTATTGTATTGACTAGCTTTACCTGATATAGCTATTACCGAAAAGCTTTTTTTTACAAAGTAAAATAACGTTACTAATCCAGACAATATTGGCACAATCAACGTTATTAATATGTAATTATTCCTGAAGGTGGGTATAACAGCAAGTATAAAACCAATAGTCAGATGCACAACAAGCCATATAACACCTGCAATTACGTTGTTGAGCAAAAATGCATCAAACCTGTAATTTACTGCTCCAGCTATTAACTGCGCAAGAGACCCAATCATGGGAGTGAACCTTGCAAAAACCATGGTTACCAGGCTTGCTTCATCATATAGTTTTCTTGATTTTTCAATATGATTAGCTTTAATAAAAGGAATACGGTTTCTACATATCAGTTTGTCTCCAATAAGCTTCCCTAAAAAGTAGCCTGTTAGATCTCCTAGCACAACTGCTGCTGTTAATGCAAAAAACGATAAAATTGGGTTTAGCAAGCCCGCTACCGATAGTGAAACAATCATAAAAATCAAAGAAACACTTGGTAGAAATGGCGCGGTTACAACTACCGCCGCTCCTATATATAATATCAGAAACATTATTAGATAAGCCCAGCTGCCCCCTCCATTAACTATTTTTTCAATAATAAAATTTATTTTAGTAAATAAACTGCTAAAATAAGCTATAATGTGCATACCAGTCACTCCTTATTGTTGAAGTAAAATACTCTGTACCTTTAATTTATCTTGAAAACAATAAAAAAGCCTTTCAACATAATATACTGATTATATCGAATTTATGTGCTTTCTTATATACATATAATAAAATAAATCTTTATACAATACTTATGTATTAAACTTCAGTAGTTTATAGTTGTTGTAAATGTAAATAAAAATCTGCTTTCATAAAATGCATCAAGTGTTGTTTATATATTAATTTCCCTATAGCACTATTAATGTTTACAAAAAAGAATTTTATTATTATAGATAACCAACTCTAAAACTCAAAATACTTTTCGTTAAGAGTTGCTAATCTATTTGTGAGAAACAACTGGATATATTTAATCTTGAAGTTGTTTCTCTATATAGATAACCAACTCTAAAACTCAAAATACTTTTCGTTAAGAGTTGCTAATCTATTTGTGAGAAACAACTGGATATATTTAATCTTGAAGTTGTTTCTCTATAAAAGAAATGCTCCATCTTGAGACAGAGCGTTACTGCTGAGCAATTCTATCTTCTTAGCTTAACCACTGTTCCGTTTTCCTGCTTAGAGCTTATTTCAACCAAATCAGTCATAGCACTTATCAAACGCAGTTCCGGTTCAACATGGTCTCCACCTGCAAGATTCCAATAGTACCCTTCAATCTCCTGTTGTCTTGGATTGCTTAGCTTTGTTGTAAGTTTTTCCAGTTGCTGTGTTGTAAGAACAATATCCTTTGCTGTTATAAGTACTTCTGATGTACTATCATAAATATTTATACTAAAATCAATTTGCTTTGATTTTAACCTCAAAAAATAATTTGTCATTTCCGCAGCAATATGTGTTAATTTCGCATATTCATCCTTCAAGCATTACTCCTCCTTCTTCAATGCCTCTAAAATTGGCAGCATTATGATTGCAACAATCCCTCCTGAAAAACCATTATTATAGAGGTTTAAACCACCATGCAGATAGCCTACATTCATAACTATGGTAAGATGAAGTATGCCAGCTGCTAATCCTGCCGCCCAACCAAAAGCTCCAGCTATGGGAGCTAAGGTAGTACCAAATAAAGCAGCTAAAACTGTCCCTGGACTGTTTGTACTCCAAATAGACAGCTTTGAAACAGCAAATACCCCTGCCATAATCGGCAGCGCATTTCTAGGGTGAGTTCCAAAAGCTCCAAATCCTGCCATAGTTAATATTGCCCCTAAGGTTGGTCCATTAAAATCTCCAGATATCAAGTATAAGTATAGTGTTCCTATAATCCCCATCAGTCCCATGTTTAATAGTGTTGCCCCAAATCCAGATATGATTACAAAATCAGTTACAATACGTCCGCTTCTCTTAATTATCCCTTTAAGCTTATTTATGGGGCTTGGTGATATAAACCAACCAAGTACAACCATAGAACCAAAGTAGATTAATGAAGGAATAAAATAGATGTCTGATTGTCCCACTGACCAGATAAACTCTCCTTTAAGCGATAATCCAAAAGCTCGTAAAAGGGACATTATTATTGTGCCAATAAATCCAGCTGTAAATCCAATATTATATAAGTTATAACCCTGATGGATACCAACAAAAAATCTCGATAGAGGAGGCAAGCTCATACCAACTAATACTCCAACGATAATGCCGAGTGTTGCACCTGCTATAATATTCAAATCCATGGCAAAGGTTATTTCACTAACAATGGGAGAAAGCGCTGTTCCAAATAAAGCAATCAATATATTATTTTTAAAGCTCTCCTTTTTCAGCTTACCATATAACCATACCCCAAAAATAATTGGCCAAATATTATATAGGTTTTTGCCAAACAGACCAAAGCCAGCTACAGTAAATACAGCAGCTATAGCAGGTCCTGTAAGGATTGCCTTCAAACGACGAAGCATATAAAGTATAATCAAAGCCAGAAAGCCTGCATTAAAAAAAGCAGCCCCATGTCCTCCAACCTGGATATAATCAGTGATTAAAGTATCTGGACTAAATACTATCTTGCTAATACCGTTTACTATGCTTCCAACGTTGTCAAGTACCATACTATATAATAAAAGTATTAAACAGTATATAGTTACAATAATGTACTTTACATCCTCATTCCCTTCAATGCTATCCCTTTCACTAAAATGCAGCATTACTCTCCCCCTAACCTGTATTTAAAGTTGGTCTAAACAACTTTATATCAGCAATCAATGAAAAGAAAGCAAGTCTCAGGAAGTGACCCTAGACAGACGCAGCTTTATTTTCA
>CALGKJ010000090.1 GCA_937930535.1 uncultured Clostridia bacterium | reverse complement strand
CTGTTAGAGAGCTAGTAGAATATGCGTTAATATCAGGTGACTTAAGCTCTGGCTTTGCGGGCAGCAGCAGAGCAGTCCAAGGCACAAAGGCTCATCAGAGTGTACAGAAATCGTTAAAAGCAGCACTTGCTGAGGGTGAATTCCTCGCAGAACAGCAAGTTATATATAATACCTTATATGAGGATTTTGAAGTAATAGTTGAAGGGCGTATAGACGGAATCATAAAAAATGAGACTTCAATAACTATTATTGAAATAAAATCCACCTACGCTGATTTAAATGAGCTGGTGTTTGATGAAAAGCATCCTCACTATGCTCAGGCAGTATGCTACGCATATATATATGCAGAGCAGAACAGCTTAGACAGCATACAAATACAGCTCAGCTACTATCAGCTTGAAAGCGAGGAGCTTAAGAGCTTTATTCAGAAATACGAATTTGCTCAGTTAAAGGATTATTTTTTCGATATATTGGATAAGTATCTGGAGTTATTTATACTATTCAGAGCTTGGAGCATCAAAAGAGACGAATCCATAAAGCAGCTATGCTTTCCCTATGAGGGCTATAGAAAGGGGCAAAGAGATTTTGTAGTTGCAGCCTATAAGACAATGAGGGAAGGAAAAAGAATCTTTATACAAGCACCTACAGGTACAGGCAAAACAATATCAGTCCTCTTTCCTGCTATAAAAGCAATAAGCGAAAATATAGTCAAAAAGATATTTTATCTTACTGCAAGAACAACTCACAGACAAGCTGCCGAAGCCGCTGTTAATATAATGGCTGAAAAAGGACTAAAACTAAAATGTCTGACAATAACAGCCAAGGATAAGGTTTGTCTTAAGGAAGAAACTAATTGCAAACCAGAATACTGCGAGTTTGCTAGAGGCTACTTTGATCGAATCAAATATGCAGTTAAAGATATATTGACTAATGAGAACACCTTAGATCCTGATAATATAAACAAATATGCACTAAAGCACCAAGTCTGCCCCTTTGAATATGCACTTGATATTTCATTATGGGCTGATTGTATAATATGTGACTATAATTATGTTTTTGATCCCAAGGTATATCTCAAAAGATTTTTTAGGGATAAAGTTAAAAATGATTATGTAATATTAGTTGATGAAGCACATAACCTTGTAGATAGGGCAAGGGATATGTACTCAGCAGATATTTGTAAAAGTGAAATCCTGGAGCTAAAGCGCAGCCTGCGTGTAAATTATAAAAAGCAAGGCATAGTAAAGGCTCTTAATAATATTAATTCCTACATGCTTGACATTAAAAAGCAGTGTACAGATAATAATTATAAGGTACAAAAAGAAGCTCCAAAGGAAATATATCCATTATTACGAGATTATATTGAACAGGCAGAGCAATGGATACAACAGAACTTTCAAACAGAATATATAAATCTGGTGCTTGACCTATATTTCAGAGTGGATATGTTTTTAAAGATTTCAGAGCTTTACGATTCGCACTATATAACATATATTACAAGCAGTAAGCTGGAAACCTCCATTAAGCTTTACTGCATAGATCCTTCATATTTGTTGCAGGAGGTAATGAAAAAGCTTAAGGCAGGTATATTTTTTTCTGCCACACTATCACCCCTGAGCTATTACCGTGAAATACTGGGTGGATGCAGCGAGGATTATACAATGAGACTTAGCTCCCCCTTTGATAAGGAAAATCTAGGGGTTTTTATAGCAGACAATATATCTACAAAGTATAATTACAGAGCTGATACCTACTGTTCTGTTGTGGAGCTTATTAGAAGTACGATAATTGCAAAAAAGGGAAACTACTTGGTATTTTTTCCTTCCTATAAATATATGAATGATGTATACGATATATTTAAAGAAAAGTATCCCCACATAAGAACAGAGGTACAAAACAGTGCTATGAGTGAAAATGACAGAGAAGAGTTTTTGAACAGCTTTAAAATAAACAATCATGAAACCTTTATAGCCTTTGCCGTTCTAGGCGGAATATTCTCAGAGGGAATAGACCTGGTGGGAGATAGATTATCAGGTGCTGTAATAGTTGGAGTAGGACTGCCGCAGATATGTATAGAAAGGGATCTGATAGCTGAATATTTTAATCAAAAAAATAATATGGGATATGAATATTCATATGTATATCCCGGCATGAACAAGGTGCTGCAAGCAGCAGGAAGAGTTATAAGAACTGAAACCGATACAGGTATAATTATATTGATTGATGAAAGATACAAGAGTATAATGTATAAACGTTTAATACCCGGGGAATGGCTGGAACATACAGTTGTAAAAAACCCAAAGGATCTGGAAAAGGATATTGATAGTTTTTGGAAAAAATCGCTATAAAGGAGATATACACTTATATGAAATATTTGAGTACAGAATTAATAGAGGAATTTTCTGAGATAATTAAAGAATTATACAAGTTGTTTTTTAAAAAATTCCCATTCTTTAAAATAGTGATTATAAATGCCATTATGCACAGCTCAAGTAATTTTGGACTGATTATTACTGAAAAAGGAAAACTAATAGGAAAATACTCTATATATTTAACCTCAGAACATAATGTAGTAAAAAGCGGTATAGAGAAGGATATAAATGTTTGCTATAAAATTTCTATTCAAACTGTTAAGGATATAATGTCAGGAAAAGACGAATACAGAAAGCACATCTGGAAGCTCATAAGGTTTATTCCTGCGCTGATAAGCTCACAGCTAATAAAGGAGAGAACCTTCTACTATGGTGTATTAAAGGGAAAAAAGATATTTTTAAGACCCAGCGTGGATAGTGATATGGAATATTTGCTAAACTGGTACAACGACTATGAGCTTAACAGGCTTGCAGGCTGGAGCAGCTCCAAGGCTACAGAGGGGAGACTTAAGTTTAACTACTCAAAAAGCTATGGATATGATCCTATGAACTTAATAATAGATAACGAGGATGGTAAGCCTATCGGAACAATACAGCTATATGATTTTAGTGATATTGATAAAACCTGTAAGCTGGGCATTAGGATTGGAGATAAAACCCATTGGGGTAAAGGCTATGGTGAAGATGCAGTAAACACCATTCTTGAATATGCTTTTACAAAAATGGATATAAATAGAGTATCCTTGCGTGTTTATGAATTTAATGAAAGAGCTGCTAGATGTTATTTGAAATGCGGATTTGAAAATGAAGGCAGAGCTAGAAAATCCGCCTTCATCGACGGTCAGTACTACGATGAAATATTAATGGGTATTTTGAAAAGTGACTTTATTAAAGAAAATGCGTCAAGAAGATAAATGGAGCTGCAATGCAAATCCACTTATCTTCTTCCCATATCCCTTATATCCTGCAACATGTCACTAGCCCTGAAATACGCATTTCTAGCAGAACGAGTTACTCTTTTTCTGGCTTTCATATTGAACGCTGGTAAGATTGCCATACTTGTAAGTGCGCCGAGAATTCCTAGCCTTACTATTGAGTTAGAGTTTCTTTTCATATTATTATTACACATCCCTTCAGTGCTGTAAAATTTTTGTTTCCTTAATGTTTAAGTGTATTTATATATATATCTTATGTTATTTATTAAGTATTAAACCTTGAAAAAAGTTCTATTTAATTTAAAATAAACTAAAAAAATTAATATATGCGTGACGAAATATGCAATTTAATTGCTGTTATGCAGGAATTAAATTGCTTCATGCAGAATTATTTATGTTTATATAAGTGATTTACCAAGTTTTGTACGTTGGATACAAAATACATTGATTTATTGGATGGTATAGGGTTTTATGGCTAATTCACTCCATTTATCTTATAATAAAATTTAATGAGTAAATATATTAATAAGGGTGATAAATTAATGATTGAGCATGATTTATTATTTTCAATGGATATAGGAACAAGAACAGTAGTTGGCATTGTTGGTTACCATGATGGCGAGACTTTTAAAATACTTGATTTTGAAGTAGAAGAGCATAAAGAGCGAGCTATGTATGATGGTCAAGTACATGATATTGATTTGGTTGCAAAAGCTGCCCAAAAGGTAAAAGAAAAATTGGAAAAAAGGCTGGATATTAAGCTCAGCAGAGTGTCAGTTGCGGCAGCCGGAAGATCCTTAAAAACCTGCAAGGTTTTTGTTGAAAGAGAAACAGACCTGTTGATTGAAATTGATAAGGAGCTTATAAGCAGTCTGGAAATCGAAGCAATACAGCAGGCGCAAAAAGAAATAGAGCAGCAGAATGATGAGGATGTTTCATACTACTGTGCGGGCTATGCAGTTGTAAACTATTTCTTAAACGGCAATATCATAGGAAACCTTGAGGGGCATAAAGGGAAAAAGGCTGGCATTGAAGTACTTTCAACCTTCCTTCCCAAGGTAGTAGTTGACAGCCTTTATTCAGTAGTAGCAAGGATAGGACTGGAGGTTTCAAGTCTAACCTTAGAGCCTATCGCCGCCATGAATGTTTCGATTCACAGTAATTTAAGGCTGCTTAATATTGCACTGGTTGACATCGGCGCTGGTACCTCTGACATTGCCCTTACCAAGGCAGGTACAGTTTTTGCCTTTGCAATGGCACCAATAGCAGGAGATGAGATTACCGAGAAGCTGGCTGAAAACTTTTTGCTGGACTTTGATGCAGCAGAAAAGGTCAAGATAAGTCTGTCAAAAAAATCAAGCATAAAATTTAAGGATGTAATGGGGTTATCCTATGAAAAGACCAGTGATGAAATAGTTGAATCTATTAAATCAGTTATTCAAATGCTGGCAAAGGAAATTGCTGATAAGATATATGAATATAACGGAAAATCCCCAAGTGCAGTATTTCTGATTGGTGGAGGAAGTCAAGTTCCATTACTGCCAAGCTATATTGCAGAGTACCTTCAAATACCTGTAGAAAGAGTAGGGGTAAGAAAGGCTGATATAATAAGGGACGTAGAGATAAAATCCAAGAAGCTTGCAGGGCCTGAGTTTATAACACCCATTGGAATAGCTGTAACTGCCTACCTAAACAGGCAAAAGGATTTCCTGCAGGTATCAGTAAATGATAAAGTCATAAAGCTGTTTAACTCAAAGACTCTTACCATAGCTGATGCATTGATCCTTGTAGGCTACAATCCGAGAAACCTTATAGGTCGCAGAGGCGAGGCAGTAACTTATAAGCTAAATGGAATTACAGAGGTTGTAAAGGGAGAGCCGGGAGAACCCGCTAAAATTATGCTTAATGGCGTACTATCAGGCTTGGACAAGACAATACTTAATGGTGATAAAATCACTATTGATCCTGCTGTAGAGGGAAAGCCTACAAAAGTATATGTTAAAGATTTGCTGCATAGCTTTCAAGCAAAGTCAGTGTTTGTAGATGACAAGAGATATGAGCTGGAACCATCTGTGACGATTAACGGTACTCTGGCAAGTCTTGAAAGTCAGGTAAAGGATGGCGATAAAGTAGAAATTAAAGAAGCTGCTACTCTCCTTGATTTAATTAGGTACTTTGATATAGCTGATTCAAATTTAAGCTTCAAAATAAACGGCAAGCCGGTAGGAAAAGAAGACACTATTAGCAACGGAGATATTGTTACCTTTGAAAAGCAAGATGAAAATGAAAATCACAATGAAAATCCAGATAATAATGGAATAGCGGTTTATGTTAATGGAAAAATGTTAAGACTTAATGAAAATGGAAAGTCTCAGTATATGTTTTTGGATATTTTTAATTATATCGATATTAATCCTCGTGATGTAAAAGGCACAATTTACATGCGTTTAAATGGGAAAAGTGCGAACTATACAGATTTACTAAAAAATGGTGATACTTTAGAGATACAGTGGCAATAATAGTAATAAATGGCAGCATAAGCTGTCATTTAATTAATTTAATTAAATTTGTGTTAAGCGTGTATTATCTTGGAACATTGTGTAGAATTATGCGTCTAAAGGTATATTTAATAAGGAGGTATTGGCTTGGGTAAAACTACAAAAATATTAATAGCAATAATTTTATTATTACTAATAGTTGCTGGAGCAGTAGCGAATTTGTTAATAAGCGGAGATGAAATGCAGCCGAATATTTCAATTAATAATATTGATATAAGCAGGTTAACAAAGGAGGAAGCTGAAGCTAAGGTAAGAAAAGTAATGGGCGAGGAGTTTGCAAAACTGGAGCTTTCGGTTAAATTTCAAGAAAAGGAATGGAAGCTTAATTATGAGGATATAGAGCTTCACTATGATGTTGAAAATGTAATAGAGGAAGCTTACAGCATAGGACGTCAGGGAAATTTCTTTAAAAGGCTGACTACAGTTATTGACTCTCAGTTTAATTCTCATGAATTATCTTTAAATTACACATACAATGAACAAAAGGTACACGAGCTAGTTGAGGAAATAGCAAAGGAGATTGATCAGGAAGCTGTTGAAGCAACAATAAGCTATAAAAAGCCTGATTTTGTAGTAACTCAAGACAAACCAGGACGAACTGTAAACAAAGATAAGACCATAGAAGCTATTAAAGCAGAGCTGGATAAGAGAGTGTCAGCCGTTATAGAGCTGCCAGTGTATATAGTAGAAGCTTCAATTAGAAAATCAGATCTTGAGAATATTAAAGATGTAATCGGAGAGTTTTCTACAAAATTTAATGCAGCTGATGTTGACAGAACTCATAATATAAAGGTGGCAACCTCTAGTGCTTCCCATATATTACTGCATCCGGGAGAAATATACTCTGTAAACCAGGTAGTAGGACCCAGACTGGCAAAGTATGGATTCAAGGAAGCTAAGGTTATAATCAATAATGAGCTTGTTCCTGGCATTGGAGGCGGAGTATGTCAAGTATCTACTACTCTATATAATGCTGCGTTATTAGCCAATTTGAAAATTGTTGAAAGAAGAAATCATACACTGCCGCTTTCTTATGCTCCTGTAGGCAGGGATGCAACTATATCAGGAGATTATATAGATTTCAAATTTAAAAATTCAACTCCATATCCCATATACATATATGGAGAAGTAAGCGGAAGCTGGGTAAAATTCTCAATATTCGGCAAAAACGATTATCCCAACAGAGCCGTACGTATAGAAACAGAGACTGTTAAAGTAACCGAGCCTGTAATTACAACTATTCCAGATTCGACCCTGCTTGAAGGCACTGAGGTTGAAGAGAAAAAGGCATATACTGGTTATGTAGTTAAGAGTTATAGGGTAATTATAGAAAATGGTGTAGCTATTTTTAAGGAGCCGTTGTTTACTGATACCTACAAGGTGGTAGATGGTGTAATGAGAGTAGGCACTAAACCAAAGCCGAAGCCAGACAGCAATGTAATTACAGAGAATAGCAGTGATGCAAATCAAGAAGAAGAAGAAACTCAGTAAACTGCCGTATACTTCAGGTAAAATTACAACCTGTTATTAATAACCTGTTATTAAGAGAAACGAGTTCTCCTAAATAACAGGTTATTTTTATAAATGCTTCAAAATTATATACAAAATATGATATTATATATAGAGATAAATCTATTACTATGTAAATGGTGATATGCTATACATAGCATTACATAATGTGCCATTTATAAATATATATAGTAACTGCCTGTTGTACAATCCTGCAATTATTTACTATATATTTGTAAAGTTGGTTATCCTATTGTATAAGATAACCAACTCTAAAACAACAAAAGGTTTTTAAATAATAATGCTAGGAGTGTTTGTTCCATTATGAGTGAAGCGCTATTTCCAAAAAAAGTAAAATGTCCATTATGCAACAATAGCTTTTCGACCATGAAGGTAAAAAGAAATGCCTGTATAGTAGATAAAAAAGATGAAGACTTTTGTATACACTATAAAAGCTATAACCCAACATTTTATGAAATATTTGTGTGCCCCTTCTGCGGTTATTCAGCTTCCGAAAGCTCCTTCAACCAGTTAACACCCGCAGAGAGTAAGACGCTAAAGGATGCTTTCAGTGGCTTTAATGTTGCTAGAAGCTTTTGCGGCGAGCGGAATATAAATGATGCTATAGACAGCTACAAGCTGGCGTTATACACAAGCAAATCGAAGAGGGCAAGGGAAAGTATAATCGCCGGAATATGCTTAAGAATTGCATGGCTATACAGGGTGGCAGAAGATGAAAAAGAGCGTACATTTCTTGAATATGCATTGAATAACTATAAAAATGCTTATTACTCAGAAAGATTTCCAATAGGTAACTTTGATGAAATTACGCTGCAATATCTGATAGGAGAGCTGTTGAGAAGAGTAGGAAAATTTGAAGAAGCCGTTTCGTGGTTCAGCAAGGCTGTAGCTAACCCATTGAAAAATATAAATCCCAGAATCGAAAAAATTGCACGTGAGCAATGGGGTCTGGCAAAAGAACAATTAAGAGAAATAAAAAACGGCGAAACTTTATAATAATTCCTTCGTTATATATAGAGATAATCAACTCTAAAACTCAAAATACTTTTTGTTAAGAGTTGCTAATCTCTTTGCGAGAAACAACTGGAAATATTAAATTATGAAGTTGTTTCTCTATAGAAAGCAATAAATATCTTTATTTGTGTTTTCTATAAGTACAAGTGTCATAAATATTTCTAACAATCACAATCCTCGGCACTTGAGCAATAATATAATCGAAGGGAGGTTATAAATTGAAGAAGATAGGTATATTTTTAATATTAGCAGGTCTTCTATGCATACTATCTTTTGCGCTTTATAAGTTTATAATTATACCAGAGATACCCTTTTTAATAAAGCTTGGATTAGCCGCAGCAACCATAGGATTAATAATAATAATATGTACCTTGCTGCTGGAAAGATTTTTTAAAAAAAGAAAGGAAGATGAAGATGATCTTAGTCAATATTGATCATATTCCCGGAATGAAGGTAACTAAGGTAATGGGTATTGTAAAAGGCAGCACTGTTCACTCAAAGCATATTGGAAAAGATATTATGGCGGGACTAAAGACTCTGGTAGGCGGGGAAATTGAGGAGTATACACAAATGCTTGAGGAAGCGAGAAAAACTGCCGTATCAAGGATGGTCAAAAACGCAGAAGAATTGGGTGCTAATGCCATAGTAAATATAAAATTTGTATCGGCTTCAGTAATGCAGTCGGCAGCAGAAATAATGGCATATGGAACTGCGGTTGTAGTGGTTCAAGAATAGACTGATGAAATTTCTCTATAGCATAATAGCTGAAAAACGAAAAAATCCTCTTACATGAGGGTTTTTTTACTTCTACCCGAAATTGTGAAAAAAAATTAGATTATATTTCACTTCTAGTAAATTGAATTGTCAGATAATTTAAAATAAAATATAAACATTAGGCAGAAGCTTCCGTAGACTCTGTTGCGATAAATTCATATTTGCTTAGCTATATTAAAGGGGGTATATTGAATGAACAATAAAAAAGAGCTTATTCCTAGAATAATTGATAATGTATCCAAAGTAATTATCGGTAAAAGAGACAGCATCGAAAAGATTGTTGTTGCATTGCTTTGCGGTGGACATGTTCTTATTGAAGATGTTCCGGGGGTTGGTAAAACCACCTTGGTTAATGCAATATCAAAAACTGTAGGATGCACCTTCAAAAGAATACAGTTTACTCCCGATCTTCTGCCATCAGATATAACAGGCATAACCGTTTACAATATGAAAAAAGGAGAATTTGAGTTCAGGCAAGGGCCAATAAATGCCAATATTGTTTTGGCTGACGAAATAAACAGAAGCTCACCCAAGACCCAGTCCAGCCTGCTGGAAGCAATGCAGGAAAATCAGATTACCATAGATGGCAGCACATACAAGCTTCCACAGCCATTTATGGTATTGGCAACCCAAAATCCTATAGAATATGAAGGGACATTTCCCCTTCCCGAAGCGCAGCTTGATAGATTTACATTGAGAATTTCAATGGGCTATCCTTCATTTACAGAGGAAAAGAAGATACTTAATACCTTTAATAAACAGAACCCCATAGAGCAGCTTGACAGCATTGTTTCTGAGGAAGATATAATTTTCTTTAGAAAAGATATAGAAAATGTTTTTGTGGATGAAAGCATACAGGATTACATAATACAGATTACACAAGCAACCAGAGAAAGCAAGGATATATATCTTGGCAGCAGCCCTAGGGGAACTCTGGCACTCTTTAATGCCAGCCGTGCATTAGCTTATATAAAGGGCAGAGATTTTGTAATACCTGATGATGTAAAGACACTTGTTCACCCCACTATAGCTCATAGACTTATTCTTAAATCAGAAGCAAGAATACAATGCAAAAACGAGAATACAGTGCTTACCGAGCTTGTAAGAAGCATAAGAGTTCCAGTGGTGAACGGCAATGGTAACTAAGATAAAGCTTAAAGCATTTATGCTGTTAATTATATTATTTCTAATTGCACTATTTGTAGGCGGAACATTTGTATATGGGATTTTTATAATAACAGCACTTATTTTAGCAGCTTCATTTATATCAGGAAAAAGCACTAATAAGAATCTGATAAGCATTGTTTGGAAAAACAATGACAAAATGCAGGCAGGAAGCAAGCTGAACCTATCTATGGAGCTTTATAATTCCGGGATATTTCCTATAGCCTTTTTAAGACTAAAAAGCAACCTTTCACGCAAGCTGACAGGAGAAGAGGAAAAAGCACAAATATACTCAGTAATGCCCGGAGAAAAGGTCATAATAGAGAAAAACATCATCTGCAAAACCAAGGGAATATATAAAATAGGGCATTTGGAAGCTGAATATGGAGATGCTTTAGGCATTTTCAACTGGAAAAAGGTATTCGATACAGATATATTGCTGTATGTATATCCCAAGATACATGCTCTAAAATCCTTCAGCATACCCTTGCGCCATCATTTTGGAACTGTTGCCGTAAGACATAATGCATATGAGGATTTTGCAAGTATAAGAGATATAAGAAAGTATGCCAGCGGTGACAGCTTAAAAAAGGTTCACTGGAAGGTTACAGCTCACAAAAACGAGTTTCATGTAAAAAATGTGGAGCTTAACGCAACCGCCGAACTGAATGTTTTTTTAGATCTTTATCAGGAAAATTATCAAGGCAAATTCGCTGATGAAATGGAGGAAGCTGCTGCTGAATGTGCAGCCTCTGTTATAAGATATGCACTTTCCAAGAATATGCCTGTAAGCTATATTGCAAAATCAGACAGCTTTATAAAGGTTTCAGGAATGGGCTTAAGCAGATTTAATGAATTTCTGGATGCTATAACCAGATCAGAGGTATGCGGAGATACACCAGTATGGGAGCTGGTAAGGAATGAAGGGCAGAAGCTTAATCTTGGTGCTACAGCAGTAATAATAACCCTAAGCGTAAATGAGCTGCTGCTGCAAACACTGCTTACCTTTAAAGCAAAGGGTATAGGATTTGTTTTGATATATCTGTGTGAGGATAGAAATGTCTTAAACAATAACATTGAAATATTAAAGGAACATAATATAAAAGTATATGTTCTTGGACTGCATGATGACTTATTACAGGTTTTGGGAGGTCATTATGAAAGATAGAATTAAAAAGGATAGAAGCATAAAGGAGGCTATGCTTTATGCTTTATTAATATTATTAATGGTCATAAGCCTTAACATTGCAATAAAGGATCATACGGCTCTTGATATAAGCTACTTAAAGCTTACTATGTACAGCATACCCATAATACTGGCAGTCTTAATAGCCATATATTTTCCAGTCACTATTCTGGCTGCGGCAGTATTTGGAGCGGGTTACACCGGATACTTGGCTTTGTATGAGACGGCAAAGCTAGAGCTGTATTATATAAAAATTTCTGATTTTATATACTGGCTGCAAAACTATATAATAGGCAGTGAAAGCTTTGACCTCAAATATTCCTACGGCTTTGCAATACTATTTATAGCAGTATGCAGTATAATAATATCCTTGCTTGCAGTAAGCAGAAAGGGAAGCTTTGTTTTAATTATATTAGGCACTGCCGCACATACATTCTTCTGGTTTATGTATGTAAATAAAGGCAGAGTATTACTTCTTTTATTTTTATTTTCTTCGATTTTACTATATGCATATAAAGTATATAAGAAAAAAAGTGGGGAATGGCTTAATAATGGAAGCATAACGGCTGATGATATAGGCAAAAGGTGGATAGCAAATACAAGCTTTATACTTATATTTGCCTTAGCTGTTACTTACATGCTTCCCTTGAATATTAAACCCTTTAGATGGGAGTGGCTAAACGATAAAGTGATTAATTTTTTTCCTTTTGTTTTAGAGTGGCGAAACGATGTTATGGATTCCTACGGCTATGGGTTCAGCTCAAGATATACATCTGGTATACAAGGCAGCGGCAAGGGTCAGAGATTGGGCGGACCTGTATTTTTAGACAAAAGCATAATGCTTAGCATTGCTTCTGATAGCAATGATACCCTTTATCTAAGAGGTATCGTAAAAGATTATTACAGCGGCAATAGCTGGAGTAAATCCAATAGAAGCAGCTTTCAATATAAATCCAATGATACTCTGGCACTGCCCTATAACGTTAACGAAGTTAGAACATATAAGAGAACAATAAATGTAATACCCAAAAAACTACTGACCTCGACTATTTTTGCTCCATATAAGCTGTATAAGGTAGCACATAAAGATAATCGTTTCTTCGTAGATGAAGATTCAGAAGCATATTTTTCAAAGCTTGTTACCAGAAAGGAAAGCTATTCTATAGAGTATATATCACCATATCTGGACGAAAATGAGCTTAGGAAAATAAAAATAAAAAATGATTCCAATATGTCCTATGTACAGCTTCCCGAAAATGTGTCAGAAAGAGTCAGACAGCTATCCAGAGAATTAACATCAATGCATGACAATGACTATGATAAAATAAAGGCTGTAGAAAATTTCTTGAGAACAAACTACACCTATACACTAGAACCGTCAGTTGTACCAGTGAATCAGGAATTTGTTGAGCACTTCCTCTTTGAAGAAAAGCAAGGTTATTGTACTTACTTTGCTACAGCATTAGCTGTTTTACTCAGAGCCTCAGATATACCCTGTAGATATGTGGAAGGCTTTATGTCCCTTTATGAAGGCTCAAGCAGCAGAGATTTAAAGGGTACAGATGCCCACGCATGGGTTGAAGTAAATTTTGATAAATACGGCTGGATAACCTTTGAAGCTACACCAGCATATTTGCCAGTCGGCTTTAGAGAATATGCACCTGCTGTAGAGACTGTAAGTCAAACCAGCAGCCAGAGAGAGGAATCAAGTACCTCAGCACCTGTAGAAACAAACAGAGAAAATAATACACTGATGGATGAGGATGAATTCGGTACAGGAGAATTTTCCGCAGAAGCCAAGCTGAGAATATCAATAATTATAAGAAACATAATAGGCGGACTGCTTATACTCAGACTTCTGTTTCTAATCCTAACAAAGCTCATAAAAGAAATAGGATTAAGAAAAGCAAAGGGAAGAGTCTTTGCAGACAAATATGTAAAAAACCTATTATATTATTTCAAGAAAATGGGATATAGCATGAGCAAGGATGAAACCTTAAGAGAATTCGCAGTAAAAATAAAAGCATATCTGGAAGAATGCAGTGAAAACCTGAGTCACAATGTTGAGCTGCTGGAAAGAATAATGTACAGCAGCAAAGATATAAAACCAGAGGAAAGACAGCAGCTTGAGAGCTACAGAAAAAATATTAAAAGGCACAGCATAGAAAGACTAGGCTGGTTCAAATACTGGTGGAAGGAATTTTTCCTAGGCTGTTAAATTTTGTTTTAATAATTAAAAATAACTATTGAAACTTTTACAGCAATATGTTATACTGGATCCGTTAGCGCGAGTGACGGAATTGGCATACGTATACGATTCAGGTTCGTAGTTTTGAGGGTTCGAATCCCTCCCCGCGCACCATTTATGTTAAAAATACTACGTTTTAGTAGTATGAATTTTATAAATATTAAAAACCGCTTATTGTCTGCCATGAGGTAGATATAAGCGGTTTTTAATTGGCATTGATATTTTGAAGAAATGGCTATCTGCTATTCA
>CALGKJ010000089.1 GCA_937930535.1 uncultured Clostridia bacterium | reverse complement strand
AATACAGCCGCAGCTATTACAATGGGGAACTCACAAAAAGGCTTAGCACTATTATATTATCGCTTTATCAATGAATTGAAACTGGTAAAGAAGCTTACTGTAACAGTAGGTACAAGTCAAGATTGGTTCTCTGGTACTGATAATGATATACTCTTTGGATTTAAAACTGATACAGGCTTATCTTATGAATACTTACTAGATAAAACCAATGATATTTTAGATGGTGCTTATGCACTCAATACTTATAACGATTTCGAAATGGGTGATGTAGAAAGTTATGATATTTACCTATACGATAAGCGTTTAGATTTAAGCAGAGTTACAGATGTGTGGTTAAGGAAATCTCATACTATTATTGATGATAACTGGAAATGTGCTACTGTTGATATAGCAGTTGATGGAAAGGTTGTAAATTCTGTAGCTCCAAATGCATGGCTTACTGGCTCAAATCCAAAATGCAGCTGGAAGGTTCCGGGTTTGGTTCCCACTAATGAAGAGCCTATCGGTACATTTACAGTTCGTATTAAGACATCTACAGACTTGTATTCTGGTACAGATAATAATGTTTACTTTGGTATGGAATTATATGACGGCAGAAAAGTAGAGTACCTTTGTGATAAGCCTTGGTATAATGATTTTGAAGCTGGTGATGATGATACTTACAGTTTTACAATAAATGATCCTAAGTTTAGAGCATATCAGGTTAGCAAAGTATGGCTTCGCAAAGAAAAAGGTACAATAGATGATGGTTGGAAGCCACTGTATATGGAAATAACCATGTGTAATGTTAAAGTATTCTCAGCTAACATAAATAAATGGCTGGAAGGCAGTTATCAACAGCATACAATGTCAGTAAACGGTTTGAACTATGAGCCTCAGGTATTGAAGGATGCTGGTTTTGAAGCACAGACAACAAATTCCATATCACTTCCATGGGATTTTGAGGGTACAGCTAGCAGAGGAATAAGCAGGGGAACAGGTTCAGCTCACACTGACTCAAATAATGCATGGATAAGAACAACAAATTCAACATGGAGTGCAATTAAGCAAACCGTGTCAGTAACACCTAATACAAATTATGTTTTGACTGGCTGGATAAAAACTAGCAGTAATGTTTCAAGCGGATATTTTGGCGTAAGAAATATGAATGGGTCTGTACTAAAAGAAGTAAAATACGGGAATATGCCGCAGTACACCAAGCTTACAGTAAGCTTTAACTCTGGAAGCAATACGTCCGTAACAGTATTTGGTGGATTCTGGGGTGCTGGCTCAGACTCATGGATTCAGATTGACAGCCTTAACTTCGTAAAAACGCTGCAATAGCATAACGAACAAGAACTCGGATTCTGGAGACTGGCAAATATCTTTGTGAGAAACAACTGGATAAATTTAATTTTGAAATTGCTTCCCTAATAATACCCTTTAGGCAGTATATGTATAATATATTGCTTAAGGGGTATTATGTTTATATAATGCAATTCATGTAAGCAGTAGCAAATTTAAAAAACGCTTATACATTGAGAGCCTGGTATTTAGGGATATATAATATAATCAAAATAAAAAATTTACTGAGGTGTTTAATATGCAATTGATTAATAGAAAATATCGCATAATAAGACCTGTAGATCAAAGGCAAACCAAAGCCAGTTACATAGCTTATGATATTTCACAGCCTGAAATAATCATACAGCTAAACATCATTAAACCTGAATGTGAAACCACAGAGTACATTTATAACTTATATAGTGATTTTATTAGTTTTAAAAGATACAAAGGACAATATATCCTTAAGGATTTAGAATTAGATAGAGTTAAGAACATAGATGGCAAAGTAGTTAAGGATAATATTTTATTTTATACTAGCGAATACATGGAGCAGAATACAGACTTTAGGAGTGTATTGGCAAATACTAGTGATAGCAAGCGGCTAGATTTATTTATTGGATTTTGTCAGGCAATTAACTATCTAAATGCGGTTGGAGTTAATTACCAAAACATAAATATAGATAATATAGTATTTCATAATAGTGGAAGCGGGTATATATTAAAGTTAAAGAGTTTAGGGCATGCAAATTTCTATAGGAGGGCTTTAAGACCAGATAAGACAGCCCTCACAAGTAAAGAGAATAATGAAATTAAAAATTATGCAGTCCGTAGAGATAATTTATATGAGCTAGGTATATTATTGCTTTCATTCTTTAATATGGATGTAAATGTGTTTATAGAAGATAGTAAAAAATACAGCCTGGGAGTTAGAACAAACTATGATACCATACATAATATTATCTGCATTGCGGCACAAATGACAGGGCAGACTGGAGTGGAGCCATACAGATGTATTACAGAAGCTATAAAGGATATTAACATAGCATTTGAAAGAAGTTACACACCATATGAGATTAATGAGTTAAGCACATTTAATCATACTAAAGGCTTAATAGGAAGAGAAGAAATTGTAAAAAATATCATAGAACTTTGTGAAAATAATAACAAATCAAGGGACGCAAAAAAAATGCTGTTTATACATGGAAAACATGGCATTGGCAAAACACATCTTCTTACAGAATTGAAGGATATTTTGAATATTAAGGGAATCAGTGTTTATTATAGCTTTGAATTGGAAAATGAAGCAGAGGTAGGAGATAAAAAATCCATAATTAAAATTTTAAAAAGCATTATAGAGATAAGCGAGAAAAGCCTGTTGAAGGAATATGAACAGGTGCTGGTAAAAGTCATGCCTGAGATTGATGTTGATAATGGGGATTTATCAATGAACAATATCTGGGATTTTCATAGTCAGGAAAAATTAATATCAAAAGTATTCGAATTTATATATAAATCGGTGAAAGAAAGACCTTCTGTAATTATGTTTGATAACATAGATTATGCGGGTGCTTATTCAATAAACATTATAGAATTACTAATAAACAGCGAACTCTTAAATAATGATGTAGTATTTATACTTTCTTATTCAGATGAGAATGATACTTCTCCAAATAAACTAATGGAAATACTGGAAAAAGCCAAAAAAGATGAAAGAGTAGCCAGTATTGAATTAGATGGTTTAAACCATGTAAACTCATACAAGCTAATAAGTACTTTACTGCCAACCGGGACAGATATAGATATGATAAATAATAAGATATACCAAAAGTCCAATGGAAATCCGGAGTATATTTTAGAGATGATCAGGAATCTATATATGAGCAATATACTTAGGCTTGATCAAGCTACTGGAAGTTGGGTTATACAGAGGGACTTTGATGAAAAAGTGCTGCCTCATGCAGTCGAAGAAATTGTTAAAGATACATTAAACCAATTGAATAGGGATGAAATAGACTTACTTGGTATTATGTCAGTGTTTAATATTCCCATATCGGTAAATGTACTTCAAACACTTAGTATTCAGGAAAATATAGAAAAGACATTAGAGGGTATTATTAATAAAGGTATTATAGCTGCAATTAATAAAAAAGAAGCAGCAACCTTTAAAATTCTAAGCAGAGTCTATAAAAACACGATTTATAATATGATAGCAGAGCCAAATAGAAAAATAATACACAGCATTGCCGCACAGGTGCTGGAAGGTCTGCTTTCGAATGATAGATCAAGCTATTTCCAAGAACTTACTCACCATCTAAAAAAAGCGGGAAATTATAAAAAGGCAATATTGTATTATATAGAAAACGCAGACTTGATGGATAAATATAAAAACCGTACTGAAGCAATTAGGAACTTGGAAAGTGCTATTGAATTATTTGATTTAGAAGATAAAAGTATAAGCAAGATCACAGCTATGCTTCATTTAGGCGAAAAGTATATCCAGGTATGCGATTATGATAAAGCTATGCAGTTTTATACCGAAGCAAAAAGGTTAGCAAAGAGTACTAAAGGAATCCAGCTGTATGTGGATGCATTGATTGGGATAATACGCATACAAATTGTTCGACATGAAATAAAAAAAGCATTTAACAATATAAAGCTGGCAGAAGGGTATTTGAAGAAAGTTAATCATCCATCAGCCTATCTAAATATCGTATACCGCAAAGCATATATTCTTAACATGAAGAGAGAATATAATTCGGTTATTGAAATTGTAAACAATGCCCTCCCTCTTTGTGATGATAAAAATTTAGGAGTAAAGGGAGATTTGTATAGTATTATGGGCTTAGCTAAAGCTCAGCTGGGACTACAGGATGAATCTCTTAACAGCTTCTTCTCTGCTTTAGAATGTTATGAAGCTACAGGTATGGTAAATAACCAAATAACAACTTTGACTAATATAGGCGGGAATTATGCCATACGAGGGGATATAGAAAATTTCGGGAAATACTTGTTCAAGGGCAAGAAAATCAATGAGATCTATGGGCATGACAGAACGGAAATAATATTAGATATAAATATAAGCAGCTATTATTTTACTCATGGCATGTATGAAGAGTGTATTGATTTATTAAAAAAGGTAATACCACTAACAAAAAAAACACGCTTAATGACCTTCTACCTGATAAGCAATGTTTTTTTACTAAATGCCAATGTGAGACTACTCAATTTAGAAGAAGCATATGCCTATATGAGAATAGCTGAAAATGAAATAGAAAAGGAAGGAAATCAGGGAACAGTTACAGAGGAATACTACTACTATGCAATGCTGTTATTTTTTGAAATGGGGTACTTTAAAAAATTCAATTTATATAGCAATAAAATAATAGATGGTACAAATGCA
>CALGKJ010000088.1 GCA_937930535.1 uncultured Clostridia bacterium | reverse complement strand
TTTACCTTCTTCTTGTTTTCCTTAACTACCTCAAGGACTTCTACATTAAGGTCAGACTTATCAAATGCAATTTCAAAGGTAGTTATCAAACCGCCTCTGTCAGTATAAGGCGTTCTAAGCTGCATAACCCCCGGTCGTACTGTTGACATTTGTGGTCTGTGATCTGGACATATTATTGTTGCCATAATATTTCCGCCAAAGGCAGGGCGTGTCATAAGAAGGTTTTTTGTTTCTGCATCTACATCCAAGGATGTACAGTCAGCAGTCAAGCCTGTGTTTATTCTTGCTGAAACTCTGGGTGCCAAATCTCTGCCTATGGTAGTTGCTCCAACCAGAACAATCTCAGGCTTATACTTTTCAATAATCTGTGTAAGTGCCTTTGCATATGGCTCGGTAGTATATGGCTCCAGTATTTCATCAGCCGCTACAATTACTTCATCACAGCCCAGATGAATAAGCTCTTCCAGTGAGCTGTTAACACTTTTGCATATTACAGCCCCCTTAAGCTTGCAGCCTAATTGGTCAGCAATTTCTCTGCCCTTGGAAACAAGCTCCAAGGATACTTTTTGTGTTTGTCCCGCTCTTTGCTCTATATATACAAGCACATCTTGATATCCTGTATGAGACATATCTTTACTCCTCCTGACTACTTAATGATAAACTTTTCTTTTAGTTCATCAAAAATAATTTTTGCTGCTGCTTCCGGGTCGGTGTTGTATTTCTTTCCGGGTGCCTTAGGTGCCTTTGTGTAAGACTTCTTAACCTTTGTAGGTGAGCCCTTTAGTCCAATGTGTTCTGGATCAATGCTTAGGTTTTCCATTGTCCATATTTCCACTTCTTTTTCTCTGTATGCATCAAAAATACCCGCAACAGACATATATCTGGGTGTATTCATCTCTGTCAAGGTTGTAATCAGACAAGGCATTTTAACCTTAATACGGTGATAGCCTTCCTCAAATACTCTTTTTACTATAATGTGCTCGTCTTTAACCTCAAGCTCATCCACATAGCTTACCTGCGGTACTCCAAGCTTTTCAGCTATTTGAGGTCCAACCTGTGCTGTATCTCCGTCAATTGCCTGACGTCCGGCAATTATCAAATCATATTCCAGATTCCTGATTGCGGCTGCCAAGGTCATTGAGGTTGCCCAAGTATCTGCACCTGCAAATTTTCTATCTGTAAGAAGTATCGCTCTGTCAGCTCCCATTGCCAAGGCTTCTCTAAGAGCATTATCAGCCTGAGGCGGTCCCATTGTCAAAACAGTAATATGTGCTCCTATGCTGTCCTTAAGTGTAAGAGCAGCTTCAAGACCCGCTTTGTCATCAGGATTAATGATTGAAGGAACACCGTCACGAATAAGCGTACCTGTTGTTTGATCCAGCTTTACTTCATTAGTGTTTGGTACTTGTTTTAAACAGACAATTATTTTCATGGTATAAAACCCCTCCTACTTTAGCATTGCAGCAGAAATTACCATGCGTTGTACCTCTGAAGTACCCTCATAGATTTCTGTGATTTTTGCATCTCTCATCATACGTTCTACGCCGTATTCTCTTGTGTAGCCATAACCCCCATGAAGCTGAACTGCCTTTGTAGTTACCTCCATAGCAACCTCCGAGGCATAAAGCTTAGCCATAGCGGCTTCTTGTGAGTAGTTAGCACCTTTATCCTTCAAATAAGCAGCCTTATATACCAGAAGTCTCGCAGCTTCTGTTTTAGTCTGCATATCAGCTAATTGAAACTGTGTATTTTGAAAGGATGCTATAGGCTTGTTAAACTGCTTTCTTTCCTTGGTATATTTTATTGTTTCATCAATAGCTCCTTGTGCCAAACCAAGTGCTTGAGCAGCTATACCTATACGTCCGCCGTCCAGTGTCTTCATTGCAATTTTAAAGCCTTGACCCACCTTGCCTAAAAGGTTTTGCTTCGGCACTTTGCAGTTTTCAAATATAAGCTCACAGGTTGATGAACCTCTGATACCCATTTTCTTTTCCTTTTTGCCTATTCTAAAGCCTTCAAAGCCTCTTTCAACTATAAAAGCTGAAATACCTCTTGTTCCAATGGACTTATCTGTCATTGCCATAACAATATATATATCTGCATGACCTGCATTTGTTATAAATATCTTAGAGCCGTTTAGTATATAGTAATCGCCATCCAGAACAGCTTTAGTCTGCTGTCCGGCAGCATCAGTGCCTGCATTTGCCTCTGTAAGTCCGAAAGCTCCTATCTTTTCACCTTTAGCAAGGGGAATCAGATATTTCTGTTTCTGTTCTTCTGTACCAAATTCATAGATTGGAGAAGCACATAAGGATACATGGGCTGATACGATAACTCCAGTTGTCCCGCAGGCTTTTGAAAGCTCCTCAACCGCCATGGCATAAGCCAGATTGTCGCCGCCTGCTCCTCCATAGTTCTTTGGAAATGGAATACCAAAAAAGCCATAACGAGCAAGCTTTTCCACTGACTCTACAGGAAAACGCTCCTCCTCATCTATTTCTTCTGCCAGAGGTTTTATCTCATTAACTGTAAAGCTTCTATACATTTCTCTGAGCATCTCATGTTCCTTTGAAAGAGAAAATATCATATTCTAACACTCCTTTTTCGGTGGCATTACAGTAGCTACACCTTTTAAAACAATTTCTTTATTTTGATTTGTACAGGTAGTTTCCAGTTTTATACGATTCTTTTCTGGGTTTATTTCTATTACCTCCACTCTCGCCTCAATAGTATCATTAAAGCGAACTGGTGCTGTAAATTTCAACTCCTGTCCTAAATAAATAGTTCCCGGACCTGGAAGCTGCACCCCTAAAACAGCAGAGATAAGACCGGCTGTCAGCATTCCATGTACTATTCTGCCTTTAAACATAGAATTTTTTGAATGCTCCTCGTTAATATGAGCTGGGTTTATATCGCCGGTAATACCTGCGTATAAGTATACATCAGTTTCAGAAATAGTCTTTTGAAAAACAGCACTATCTCCTATTTTTATTTCTTCAATTGTTTTACCCTTCATTAACTCGCCTCCTTTGTTTAAATTTTAACATGCAAGTTTAATGCCAAGCAACTATTATCTATGAGATTTGTATAAATTTCTGCGATTTAATAACTTTGAATGCTTATTTGATATGATATCTAGATAATGAGTGCTATAAAAAAGAGTGACTGTAAACTTTTATTTACACCCACCACCTTAGTACGCTTATCATACTTTTCGTTAAATACATCTAGGTTCAGATACTCACCTATCATGCTTATTATATAAAACCAAATGTTTTGATTTAATGTCATTAATTTATTAAATGAAGGAATTTGATGAGCAAAAAACAGCCTTTATACCATACCCCCTTAGACCTTTTTTCTTCTATAGCTTGAGAGAAAAGTACCTAAAGGTTGAACTCAATGCTGCTGGTACAGACAATCAAAAAATCGGCATAATATTAGTAGGACATGGTCAGCCTCTTGAATGGGATAAAAAATTTCTATTTTTCTACCATTATAGGCTCTGAATCAATTCATGCAAAATATGATGTGCTCGAGCTTATGCAACAGGTTAAAATCCCCGATATAGTAAGGCTTCAACAACTGACTGCCTTTGATGATAAAGCAGGTATTGTCAAGGCATTGATGGAAAGAATTGATGAGTGTAAATAGCATTTTAGACAATACCCATACACCTTGCCTCAATTATGTAATATTAATGTCAATTATTTAAAAGGTGTTGTATGAAACGCTATCTGCTATTTCATACAACACTAGCATCTTGTTTATTACAGCAAATTTGAATTCTCCATAGAGCAGAAAATACTATTAGAAAGCTTTCATATCCTAGAAGCTTGACTTTTCTGATGACTGTAACAAACTTTCATTAAAGCACTGTATAAGTCTATTTACATCATCTGTTTCAATTATAGAGTAATGATCTCCAGTTATTTTAGAAAATCTCACCTTATTGTAACAGTGCTTATTCAGTTTTTTTAAGCCTCTGCGCTTATTAATAGTTGCGAAGAAGTAATCTACTTGTCCTTTAACCTTAGTATTGGGTACATACCTATAAACTACTCTAATTAAAGTTCTTATTAAGTTAATGTGATACATGAGTTCACTTTGACTTATCTTCTCGTAGTTAGGTATCATCTTTTCAGATACTTCCTTTATTTTTTGCTTTATTTTTTTATTATCCGCCTTTGTTTCTTCTAAATATTTAATAGCAGCTAACCATAGTTCATTTATATCATTGTTATCTGAATCTAATTTTTTTACTGCCTCATTAGGAATAAAACGTGAAATGAAGCTTATTTCTGATTCAATAGTAAAGTCAGGTGCTGCTCTTTTTATAAATCTTTTACTACGCTTTCTAGGTATTAAGGAGTTAATAATTCCAATAAATCTTACCTCTTCATTCATCAGCTCTAGCTGTCTTGCCATTTCAAATGCAATAACCCCTCCAATACACCAACCAGCTAAGTAATATGGTCCACTCTGCTGAACTGTTCTTATTTTTTCTACATATTCTAATGCAATTTCTTCTATTGTTAAATTCTTAGGTGCATAGTTATCTAGTACATCTGCCCTAATGCCCCAATAATTATGGCTTTCACCTAGGCTGCTGCACAATCTATTGTATGCACCCACCTCTCCACTGGCAGGATGTATGAAGAAGATATGCTTATCTATTTCCTTTCCTTTTTTGATTAAGACGATTTTTTCATCATCTATCATAGATAATGCATTTTCAAAGCTGATATGCTTAATTAATTTCTTTATTGTTGGAGAGGTATATAAGTCTTTTAGTGAAATACCTATATTCAAAGCCTTATTCATCTTTGATATTAAGCTTGTTGCTTTTAGTGAATGTCCTCCAAGTTCAAAGAAGTTGTCGTTCATTCCCACTTTTTCTACACCTAATACATCCTGCCAAAGCTTTGCAAGCTTTTTTTCTATATTATTTCGCGGTGCTTCGTATTCAGCTCCCGTGGATATGCATACATCTATTTCTGGCAGTTTATTTCTGTCTATCTTTCCGTTTGGTGTGAGAGGCAGTGTATCTAGTTGTATAAAATACGAAGGTATCATATAATCAGGCAAGTCTTTAGATAGATGTTCTCTTATCTCTGCTACTGTAAGCTCTCGTCCTCCTTTTTGCTTTTTATCAGCAGCAATGTATGCACATAAATACTTGCTTCCTTCTCCACTGTCTTTTGCTATAACTACTGCTTCTTTTATTTTATTATGACTTAAAAGTTTAGTCTCTATCTCTCCCAACTCTATTCTAAAGCCTCTTATCTTTACTTGATAGTCTACTCTTCCTATGAACTCTATGTTTCCGTCAAGCAGCCACCTTGCTAAATCACCGGTACGATACATTCTTTGCGATACATCAAATACTGCATTTTCCACAAACCTTTCAGCAGTTAATTCGGGTCTGTTAAGGTATCCCCTGGCAAGGCTGTCTCCGCTTATGCATAGTTCTCCTGCAACACCTATAGGACACAGCTTGTTATACTTATCTAAAATATATATATTAGTGTTGCTTATAGGCTTGCCTATAGGTATATTCCTATATTCCTTATCTACTAAAAAGCTTGTTGCTACTACTGTATTTTCAGTTGGTCCATAGTTATTAACAATTTTATAGCTGGTATCAGAATATAGCTTTAGTTTATCTCCTCCTGTTAGAAGGTATCTTAGACTTTTATTATCTCTTTGAATAAAAAGCTCACAAATTTGAGTAGGCAAAAAGCTTATGCTAATGCCATTCTGCTCATAACACTCGTGCAGCTTATCTATATCAAGCTTTACTTTCTCATCTACTACATATAAAGCACCACCAGCAATAAGTATAGGGAATATTTCCCACACAGACGCATCAAAGCTGAAGCCGGCATATTTAGTAGATCTGTCTGTTTCAGTCAGCTTATAATATTCCTTATACCAGGTACACATATTTATTAGAGAGCTGTGTTCAACCATAACGCCCTTCGGCTTACCCGTTGAGCCTGATGTATAAATTACATAAGCTAAGCTGGATGGTAAGCTTATATTGTTAACCTCTGAACAATCTTCACAATACAAGCTTTTATCATCTAAACAAATTATAAAATCATCGCTATTATTTACAAAGCTCATATTATTCTGATAGCTTTGCAGGAGTATCAATTCCGCTTTACTATCTTGGAGCATATAATTTACTCTATCAATTGGATACTCTGGGTCTATTGGCAGGTATGCTCCTCCTGCCTTTAGTATTCCAATAATACCAACTATCATTTCTATAGATTCATCTGCCATAATAGCAACAATACTTTCATCCTTAATGCCTCTAGCTCTTAATACTCTTGCCAGCTGATTTGCTTTTTTGTTTAATTCTCTATAGGTGAGCTTTAGGTCTTTGTATACTACTGCTGCATTGTCAGGTGTCAATTCAACCTGTTCCGCAAACAGTTCATGTATTGTTTTATCCTTTGGATAAGCTGTTACAGCAGGGTTAAAAGCTATCATAAGCTGCTTTTCTTCCTCAGTTAGCAGTATAATATCCTTCAAGCTTATATCAGGTTTTTTGGTTATTGCTTTTAATACATTTATAAAATGAACCATTATTCTTTTTATAGTGTCTTCCTTAAACAACTTAGTGCAATATTCAAAATTACAGCTTATTTTATTTCCACTTTCTACTGCTGTTAACGTCATATCAAACTTGGATATTTTGTTTTCATATTCATATGTCTTGAAGGATAGACCTTCTAGCTCTAGTTCCGCAGCCTCCATATTCTGCAATGCAAACATTACGTCAAACAATGGGTTTCTGCTCATATCTCTTTCTATATCCAGCTTTTCTACTAGCTCTTCAAATTGATAGTCTTGGTTTTCGTATGCTAACAGTGCATTCTCCTTTACTGTTCTTAGAAACTCTATAAAGGATAATTCTCCTTTTGGCTTGTTACGCATTGCCAAGGTATTTACAAACATACCTATTATGCCTTGCAGATCTGTATGTCCTCTTCCTGCTATTGGTGAGCCTACTACTATGTCCTCCTGTCCTGTGTATTTTGACAGCAGCACATTATATGCTCCTAATAACAGCATGTACATTGTTGTACCTGTTTCCTTTGTCAGCTTTCTGAGTTGTTCTGTTAAGCTTTCATTAATATCAAAGCTTACATTTGCACCCTCGAAGCTTTGCATAATTGGTCGTGGGTAGTCTATAGGCATTTCAAGCACTGGTATATGGTTTTGTAAGTTTGTTCCTCCAAATACTTTTATCCAGTATTCTTCCTGCCTCTTAATTGCCTCTCCGCTCAAAAGCATATTCTGCCATGCTGCAAAATCCTTGTATTGTATTCTCAGCTCTGGCATTTCTGCTTTATGATAAAGCTGTACAAATTCTCTTATTAGTATATTCATAGAGATTCCATCGGATATTATGTGATGCATATCTACAATCAACAGATGTTGATTGTTTGGCAGAATCTTACGATTCTGCATGTCTTCGGAGCAATGATGTTGTTTCAGGAGAATCTCTTGATTCTCCACATCCTTAAAGCCTGTAGAAAGCTTTACCAGTCCTGCTCTCATCAGCGGTGCTGTACTTAAATCAAATGGCTTTACAAAGTCTTTTACTATTACTTCCATACTGGCTTCATCTGATTCAATATATTGCAGTTCAAAGTCAGCCTCCTTGTGTATCCTTTGTACTGGTTCACCTTCTATTATTTCAAAGGATGTACGCAGTGACTCATGTCTTTGTACAAGTCTTTTTAATGCATTCTCCAGCCTGCCCTTGTCAAGCTGTCCTTCCACAGTCATTAATGCAGGCATATTATAGCTTGTACTTGCTTTCTCAAGCTGATTCAGTATATATAATCTCTTTTGAGCTGAGGATAGTGGATAGTATGGCTTTGCTTCTGCTGGCGTTATTGAAGAATATATACTTTCTCTGCCCCTATCTAAATAGGCTCTATCTACATACAAAGCAAGCTCTTTTATTACAGGATGCTTAAATACTTCCCCCACTGGTATTTCTACATTAAACTCTTTATGTAGTCTTGATACCAGCATTATCGCCTTTAATGAATGTCCCCCAAGCTCAAAGAAGCTGTCATTTATACCTATTCCCTCAACCTTAAGTATATCTTTCCACAGCTCTACCAGCTTTTCTTCTGTCCTATTCCTTGGAGCCTCATATTCAACCCCTGTATTCACGCTTCCGTCTGGTTCTGGCAGTGCTTTTGTGTTTACTTTCCCATTTGCTGTTAGCGGCATACTCTCTAACTTTATAAAGTATGATGGTATCATATAACTAGGCAGCTGTTTTGTTAAATGTTCTCTCAGCTCAGGTACTGTCAACTCCTTTACAGCCATTTGCCCGCCAGCAACTATATATGCACATAGATATTTGTTTCCATCATTATCCTCTCTGGCTAATACTACAGCTTCTCTTACAGCTTCATGATTTAGAAGCTTATTTTCTATCTCTCCCAGTTCTATTCTATAGCCACGTACCTTTACCTGATTGTCTATACGTCCTAAAAACTCTATATTTCCATCACTCTGCCATCTTGCCAAATCCCCTGTTCGATACATTCTTTCTCCATATTTCAAGGGATTTTGCACAAACTTTTCTGAGGTCAGTTCTGCTCTATTTAGATACCCTCTTCCTAATCCGTCTCCAGCTATACATAATTCGCCGACTACCCCAATAGGTTGTAAATTCAACTTATTATCAACAATATATAGTTGTAAGTTGCTTATTGGCTTTCCTATTGACGGTACAGATGGTATATATGCATCTGGTGCTATTGTATAAGCAGATACAACATGTGCCTCTGATGGTCCGTAATGATTATGAAGATATATTTTATTTTGCTTTAAGTAGTCCTTAAGTTCATTTGATATTGTCAGCTTTTCCCCAGCTACAATTATATGCTTCAGCTTATTGCCTAGCATATCTAAGCAGCTCTTTTCGCTTGCAAAATACTTAAAATATGATGTTGCCATAAATATAACTTCTATTTCATTTGCCTGTATAAATTTTGCTAATCTGCTTACATCTTTAATCACTTCAATATCAGTCATTATTAACTGTCCGCCGTTAAGTAAAGTAGAAAAGATTTCCTGATAGCAGACATCAAAGCTCATTGTGGTAAATTGCAATACCTTTGTATCAAATATAATATTAGTTTTTTCATTTTGGAAGCTTACCAGATTATTTAAGGTCTGATGATTTATCATTACACCTTTTGGCTGACCTGTACTTCCTGATGTATAAATTACATATAGCAAACTATCCTTACTATTAACATTATTAATATTAGCTGCCTCTTCCTTATAAATATCACTATTATTAATATTTATAAGCTCTATACCCTCTTCTATATCATTCATTAAATCAGCTTGTGTTAAAATCATCTTTGTTTTGCTGTCATTTAGCATATGCTTTATCCTGTCTTGAGGGTACTCGGGGTCTATAGGCAGATATGCTCCTCCAGCTTTGAGTATTGCCATTATGCCTATTATCATATCCAAAGAACGTTCTACTGATATTCCGACTATTGTCTCATTCTTTACTCCTTTTTTCCTCAGTACTCTTGCAAGCTGATTTGCTCTTTCGTTCAGCTCCCTATAAGTTAAAGCTTTACTGCCTGATTCCTCATGCTTGTACATAACTGCTATTTTATCCGGCGTTTTTTCTACTTGCTCCTCAAATAGCTGATGTATCGTCTTGTCTCTTGGGTACTCTTCATATGTGTCATTAAAGTCTATTAGTATCTGCTGTTTTTCTTCTTCTGTTATCAGCTCTATCTCCCCAAGCCTTTTATCTGGATTTGCTGTTATTTGTTCTACCACGTGTTCTAAATGCTTATATAGTCTCTCTATGGTTTCCCTCTTAAATAGCTTTGTACAATATTCTATGTTTAACTGTATTTCTTCTTTTTCTTCTACCGCTGTTAAGGTTATATCAAATTTTGATATGGTGTTTTTATTGTTATATTGTTTTAACTTCAAGTCTTTAAGCTTTATTTCACCTATATCCATGTTCTGCATTACTAGCATCACATCAAATAGTGGATTTCTGCTCATATCTCTTGTCAGCTCTAGCTTGTCTGCCAGCTCTTCAAATTGATAATCTTGGTTTTCATATGCGCTTAATGCTGTTTCTTTTATTTCCCTTATGAATTCTCTTACTGTCTTATTTCCTTTAGGATAGCTTCTTATTGCTAATGTGTTTACAAACATACCTATTATGTTATGTAAATCTGCATGGGGTCTGGCTGCTATTGGACTTCCTATTATTATATCCTCTTGTCCGCTGTATTTTGACAATAAGATATTAAAGGCAGCTAACATTATCATGTATAAGGTTAATGTGCCATTTTCAATTGTTGTATCCTTTGACATCTGTTTTAGTTTTTCTGTTAATTCCTTGCTTATCGTAAAAGCTATACTATCTCCTTCAAAGCTTTGTATTGATGGTCTTTGATAATCTGTCGGCATATTAAGTACTGGGATTTCATCCTTAAAATTATTTAGCCAGTATTCCTCTTGCTTTTTGATTTTGTCTGATTTAAATAACTGATTCTGCCATGCTGCAAAATCCTTGTACTGTATTCTTAGGCTTGACAGCTCCTGACCCTCATAGGCTTCTGCAAATTCCCTTGTCAAAATGCCCATAGATGTACCATCAGATATTATATGGTGAATATCTAGCAGCAGCAGGTGTTTTTGTTGCTCTTGGCAGTTATCAGTAAACTTTATTAGCCCTACTCTAAGCAAAGGTGCTTTATTTAGCTCAAAAGCTCTAATAAAGCTGCTGATTTTTGATTGTATTTCTTTATCACTAGAGTTTATGCAGGTTAAATACTCTATTTCAAAATCAACCTCATCATGTACTATTTGTACTAAAACTTCTTCCACCAAGCTAAAGCTGGTTCTTAATGCT
>CALGKJ010000087.1 GCA_937930535.1 uncultured Clostridia bacterium | reverse complement strand
CAGGCTTTGTTTATCTATAGTACTACTATTTAGGCTTTAAAAAAAGGAGTGACGTAATGAGTGATAGTTTAATAATTCCTAATAATGCAGAAAACCAAATGCTGATAGCTACTGGTATGTCACAGTCTTTATTATATACACTGACAAGGCAGTATTTGAACTACCCTGTTACAGAGCTGTCAAAGCCGAAATTTCTTACGTGCAAAAAAAATATCAATCTTAAAATACCTTCACTGCTTAGACTGGACAAAATAGGAAAAAACATTCAAAGCACACCCTTTGATATGCTGGCTTCCTTGCAAACAGTATTGAATATTTTTCATAATCCGGGGAATTGTCAGCTTATATTTCTGATTTTAAGTGATGGAAGGATGAATGAAATCTATTTAGGAGTAAATTCTTTAAACTCCTCCTTTGACTCAAATGAATTTGTTGAAGAATATCTGGGGCATTGGATAAAGGGCAATTTGAGCGGAACAGAAACTTCATTTTATTCTAATGATACTTACAGCATAGCTTCCGTTAATCAATTGTCAGCTATAGAGCAGCAGCTAAGTAAATTCAAAGGAGGAACAGCTATAACCGGCTTACCCTCTATTCCTAGTCAAAATAAAAACGGTTATCCTGTAAGCTTGGATAAGCTGATTTCAGGACTGAGAGGGCAAAAGTATGCGTATATAGTTATAGCTGATCCAATATCAGAGCAAAGACTTGATCCTCTGTTGTTTTCATGCAGAGAAATGCAGAGTCAGGCAGAAATGATAAACAGTATTAGTATGTCTAATAGTGAGCAGGAAAACATCAGCTTTGGATTATCAAATACAAACAGTTTAACAAAAAGCTATGGTACATCCAGTGCAAATTCAAAAAGAAACAAAATGCCTTTGCTTGCAGCAGGTATAGGTCTGGCGGCAAGTGCATTGTTTGCACCGGCAGTTTTTGTAAGCTTGTTGAGTGCGGCTGCACAATATCCTATTTTGCTAAGTGCTGGTATTGGTACTACTATGGGAATGATGTCAAATAATACAGATAGCTCACAGGAAAGCCAGGGGGAAACTGTAGGCAGCACAGAGACGGTAAACTATGGAAGCAGCAGCGGGAAAACCATATCAATGAGCTATGTTAACAAGCATGTACAGGCAATGAGCCGGTATCTGAGCTACTATGAAAATCGGTTTGAGCAGAGTAAAGCTATAGGGGGATGGAACGTAGGCACTTATATACTAACAGAGCATCAAGCTCAGGCTAATTTTGCTGCATCACAGCTAAAAGCACTTATTTCGGGAAATCAGAGCATGTACGATCCTGTAAGGCTGCATCCGCTAAATTGGCATTGGAATGCTGGGGCAAAGGAAGCACTGGTTAAGCTGAATATGCCAGATATAACCTTGGCAGTTGATGGCGAAATGCTCAGCCATCCCTTTGGAGCAATATATTCAGGCTTAACAACCCCAATGAATACAGACGAACTGGCTTTGCTTGTGAATATTCCTCAGAAAAGTGTTGCTGGTATTGATGTATCCCAGGTTGCAAGCTTTAGTTTACCTAAGGAAAAAAACACTACAGACTATGCGATGATTGGAAATGTTGTGGATGAGGGAAATGTCACAGATATAAAATACAGCATATCTATAAAGGATTTATCTAAGCATACACTGGTTTCAGGGATTAATGGAAGCGGCAAGTCCCATACTACCAAGAAAATCCTTGAAGAAATGAGTGCAGCAGATATTCCGTTTTTGGTTATAGAGCCAGCCAAGGACGAGTACGTAAGCTGGGCTATGGACTATAACGCTAAAAATAATAAAAGCATTAATATTTTTATGCCGGGAATTGAAAGCTATAGGAACAAAAAATTGGAAAATACACTTAAGCTTAACCCCTTTGATATTATTATGCTGAATAATGAACATCCTCCAAGCGTTCTAAGTCATATTGACAGGCTAAAATCAATATTAATTGCAGCTTTGCCAATGCAGGAGGTACTGCCTATATTGCTGGAGGAGCTTTTGTACTTTGTATACAGTCTAGCAGACAATAATTGGCTTGGCACAGATAAAAACTATAATGATCTGATAATACCAACTATGGAAATAGCACGTAATTGCATTGATCCCCTTTTGCAGGGGAAGGGCTATGAGCAGAGGATACGTTCAAATATTTCTACTGCGTTAAAATCAAGACTAGACAATTTTTTGAGGGGCTGGAAGCGTGATTTATTTAATCCAAGCAAAGGCAAATCCACAGATTGGCAGCTTTTGTTTGACAAACCAACTGTAATAAACCTGTCAAGACTTGGCGACCAAGCTGATAGAGCCTTTACTATGTCCTTGATACTTTTGTTTCTGTATGAATATAGACAGCTTCAAGCCGACGCTAGTTTAATTAAGTTAAATGAAAGTGGGTTGAATCATCTGACCGTAATAGAGGAAGCCCATAGAGTTATGCCTCATATAGGAAGCAGAGGTGACAGCTCTAATAATTCACAGTTTATGGCATCAGATATGTTTGCAAATATGCTTTCGGAGATAAGAGCTTATGGAGAGGGTCTGATGATTTGCGAGCAGATACCTTCAAGGCTGGTACAGGATGCAATAAAAAATACCAATTTAAAGATAATCCACAGAACAGTTTCAGGAGAAGATAAAAATATTTTGTCAAGCTGTCTTGATCTTAATTCCGCTCAAGGTGCTATGCTGTCAAAGCTAGGTACAGGCGAAGCAGTGATTTGCGGTGCAGATGATAATGAGGCTGTATGGGTAAAAATAAAAAAATGATAAGGAGAGGGCTATGGAATATTTAAATTTGTTTGACAAGGATAGGAAGCTTATAGGAAAACTAACTAGCGAAGATGGTCATTTAACAGTTGATTTGGATGAAAGCTCTAAAGCAATGGGACAGGAGCTTAATAAATTTTTAGAGGAAAGAATCGGCGGCAAAAAACTTTTTACACATAAAGCCATCAAGCGTGATGATAAAATAATAGAAACCCGTGAGCCGGTTGAGACTCAGGAAGCACTGTTAAGATATATAGCAACTGCTATATCAAGGCAAAGATTTTCATTTGGAAGAGTTTTTGCAATTCTGAATAAGACAGAGGAGGAGAGCTAATATGGATTTTAATAAGAATTTCTATGAAGGTATGTTGGAAAATCTTAATGAAACACAGTTCTCCGATTTTGAGCAGTGCAACGTTATTTCTAATGAAGGACTGCATGATTATATAATGGAGGTTATTCCTGCAAGCCATATTGATGAATGCAGATGTATTGACTATGAACCAAATGACAGGATATTTAAAGAATACCCTACAGCTTTGGCATACTATAACACATTGACTAATGAAATAAGAGTAGGGGATTACAGCCGCTTCGACAGTGATGAAGGCTTTCTTGATGCCATAGTCCATGAAGTAGGTCATAATGAATACAATAATGATTTCTCCGAAAACTCAGCCAATGTGGAAAGGTGGAATGAGCTGCATAATAACAGCTTAGAAAGCTACTACACTTCGGGGATAGGCTGTGTAAGTGACTATGCAGCAACTGATGCAGAGGAGGATTTTGCAGAGACCTATAGTGCATATATACGAGACCCTGAGCTGTTGAAATTTCATAATATGGAAAAATATAATTTTATGAGGGATGTAGTATTTGACGGTAGAGAATATAGGGAGACAGTATATATCGGTAATGATACTTTTGTAACACCGCCTGCAACACTACAAGCAGTAATGAATTATGGTGCTAATGTAAGCATGGAGGATTTTCTCGAGATAACAAGAGGCGGAAATATTGATGATATAAAAAATACAATACGCTGCTTTGATAAGGTAGCAGCAACATAAGAATAGTAAGGAGTTAGACATGAAGCAAATATATGTATCTAAATATTTCGACTCAATAAATTACAATTCCAAGGCTTTCTTGATAAATAAAAAAACTATGCAGTGGGTGGCAATACCGCAAAAGCTATCATACCTGGTTGATTATGTTTTAAATGATAAAAAGGACTTGGAGGAAAGCTCCGTTGAGGAGAAGGAAGCAATTGAAAGGCTGGCTTCATATATGACAGACTGCGGACTGTTAAATTCATGCAGAAACAGTGATTCCCAGCAAGCTAATCCCAAAAAGCCCCTGCTAGTACGAATACAAATTACTGGTAAGTGCAATCTAGCCTGCAAATACTGCTATAATGAAAGTGAAATAAGGCAGGATACTATGAGCTGGGATACATTTAAGAATAGTATTGATTTATTCTTTTCACATCCCTACAAAGATAATGGGATAAAGTTTTTGATATATGGAGGGGAGGCAGCTCTGGAATGGGAGCTGTTTAAAAAGAGTGTGGAATATATTTACAAATGCTCTGAGACAGCCAAGATATCTGCTCATGTATGCCTTATTTCTAATGGCACATTAATAAATGATGAAATGGTAAAATATATAAAAGATAATAATATTGGCATAGGAATTTCCTTTGATGGACATATGGGCTATAATGACGAAATGAGAGAAGATGCTAATGGAAAGCATACTACAGAAAGGATAATAGGGACTATAAAAAAATTTAAGGGCTATCCATTACTTTATGTATTAACTACTATAACAAGCAAAAACGATAATGCATTATTTGAAATAGCAGACTATCTGAATAAGCTTTCAGTTCCGGCAGCAGCAATAAGACCCTTTGTAACCTTGGACAGGGCTTCGCAAATGCATGAGCTGAGAGTAAACCCGGCAAACTATATTAATGGATTAAAAAGGATTGTACAAGGTATACAGGAGGGAAGTTTGTATAATATTCGTGTAGAAGAAATACTAAGGCTTTTACTGCCGCTGCTTACAACAGACCAGCTATATGCAGACACAACTCGATATAGATGCGGGGCAGGCAGAAACATCTTTTTTGTATCTGCCAAGGGAGAGCTGAAGGGCTGTGATGAGCTGCCAAACCAAAAGGTTGCACCTATAGGAAATGTGAATAGCAGGCTTTTTGATTTTACCTCTACCAATAATGCAGTAAAGCTGATTACCTATAAGGAAAAGCAGTGTAGTAAATGCACATGGATGTATATTTGCAGAGGCGGCTGTCCCGGCAATGCATGCAGTGAAAATGATAAATTGGACAGCAAATATAATTTGGGATGTGCTATTAATAGAAGCATGTATCCTTATTTGTTGGATATTATATCTGATAATGAGTCTAAGTTAAAAGAGTATTTTCTTTATCATATGAGAAATGTTAAGGGTAGTGAAATATTTAGTGAAGCAGGTATAGAGAAGCAGTTATAAAATTTAACTTATTCATGGGTTGGTTATTGCTTCTCTTCTAGGTTTTTAGCTAAAAATCCTATACTTCGCTGTTAAGGTGATTTCCGTTTTGAATGGAAATCACCTTATTTATATTGAATAATAAGATTGTTGTTAAATATGTTAATCAATAGAGGTATAGCCGTATATGCTTATAAGATATATATATTTCAATAATAAAAAGTTATTGTATTTAACAATGATGTTTTGATAATATACAATAGTAGCAGAGCTTATACCAAAATAGGAGGGGTACAATGTATTCAAGGTCAATATTAAAAAGAGCAATCTCTATAATATTAGTATTACTAATATTATGTTCACATCTACATATTCGTGTAGATGCAAGCATCATTCCAAAGCAAAGCCTTATGAAGCGGGAGTACAGACAAAGCTATACGCAAAAGCTGCAAAGCAGTTATTTATCTGTAAAGAACTGGCTTATCGGCAATTTAGGTAATCTTGTAGCTAGACAAAAGGAAAATATTAAAAAGACAAATGATAAAAAAGATAGCAGCAAGCACATAAAAGAAACTACACAAATTATTGTTAAGTACAATGATGAATTTAAAAATGAAAAAAATAAGGACAGGGTAAAGAAGGAACTAAAGCTAAAAAAGCTAGACAGCAAAAAGAAACTGGGCAAGTTTGGATATGAGCTTCTGGAAATAGAGCAAGGTGCTGATGTTGAAGCTATTGCAAAGGAGCTTACCAAGGAGAAAGAAGGAATTACAGCACAGCCCAACTATAAGCTAGAGACCTTTGATTTACCACAAGACCAGAGTTTCAGCCTGCAATGGGGTTTAAATAATACTGGGCAAGTAATAGAAGGACAGATGGGAATGCCTGCTATTGATATTAATATACTAAAAGCTTGGGATGTGACAAAAGGCTCTAGTGATGTATTAATTGGAATACTGGATACCGGCATAGATATCCATAATACTGAAATATCAGCAAGCATATTTACTAATACGAGAGAAATTGCAGGTAATGGTAAGGATGATGATAATAACGGTTACGTTGATGACACAAACGGCTATGACTTTATAAACAATGACAACAGCGTATATGATTCGGCAGATGCAGATGCTCATGGAACTTTTATAGCAGGACAGGTAGCGGCAGCCCACGATGGACAAGGTATATGCGGCATAGCTCCAAATGTTAAAATAGTACCCCTTAAGTTCATTAATGACAACGTAGGCTTTACATTTGATGCAATTGAAGCTATAGAATATGCTAAACAGCTAGGAGTAGAAATAATCAATTGCTCATGGGGAAGCTATAACTACAACAGTATGCTGAAACAAGCAATGAAGGACAGCGGTATATTGTTTGTATGTGCAGCCGGCAACGACGGATTAGATGTAGCAGCAGTACCGGTATATCCTGCATGCTATGATTTACCCAATGTTATATCAGTAGCGGCAATAGATAATAGAGGGAATATCGCTTCATTCTCCAACTATGGAAGTGAAATAGATATAGCTGCACCGGGAGTGGGAATCTATGGAATAATGCCAAATAACCAAAATGCTATACTTAATGGCACTTCCTATGCAGCTCCATATGTAACAGGTGCTGCTGTATTGTTAAAGAGCGTAAACCCTGAGGTAAATGCGAGTGGAATAGTTAAGTTAATAAAAAGAAATTCAAAAAGGCTGGAAAATCTAGCAAATAAGGTACAGACAAGCGGAATATTAGATGCAGCCACACTGCTTTTAGATAGTCTGCCAGCAGAAGAAAATGATGAAGCTATCATTGACAATGATCCTGATAATATAGACATGGATAATACCGCTTTGACTGCAATGAATCAAATTGAACCTAAACTATTAGAGCAAATACACTATGGTAAAGACGGGGTAAACCCAGCTACTGGTAATTTCTCCCGAACATACACTGATATGAGTATGTCGCTGCCCAATCAGGATTTTAGCATAAAAAGGATTTATAATTCCAAGGATGATACACCAAAATCATTTGGTTTTGGTAGAGGATGGCTATTTAACTTTTATGCAATGATAGAGAATAGAACATCTTATTTAAGGGTAATATTACCTAACGGGAAAATAGAAATATTTGCTAAAGATATAGATGGAACGTATGTATCACAATATTCACGAAACAAGCTTGAGAAAATGTCAGATGGCAGGCATATATTATCAACGCCAGAGCAGGATATTTATGAGTTTAATGCTGAAAACAAATTGGTAAAAATCACAAATAAGTACGGTGATTTTATAACTATAACGTGGAACAGCGGGATAATAACTAAAATAACAAGCTCCACTGGAAAAAGCTATACAATAGCATATAACTATAATTATCTTATTAACAGCATAACAGATTCATCTGGCAGAACGGTCAGGTATGAGTATGAAAATGACTTGCTCGTAAGAGCTATAGACCCTGCCGGAAAAGTCACTAAATATTTTTATGACTATGAAAAATATTTAGAGGAGATTAGAGATAATAATGGAAATAGATTGGAATATATTACTTATAAACATGGTACATATGAGAATAACAATAATCATGTTATGACACTTAGAGATAATCTGGGTAACATATTCTACTATTCTTATGATAAGGGTCAAAGAAAAACTACAGTAAAAGATAGCAATAACAGGCAAATAATATATTGGTATGACAACTCTCTATATACGATAAAAACACAAGATCCAGAGAACAAAGCAGTTACAGTAGACTATTACAAGGACGGATTTGTTTCATCATATATGAATGCTAAAATATTTTCATATAAGGATATTTCACTTGGTACATTGAATGGTAAATTATACTTTATTGGAGGATGGAGTAATACCGGTGGACCAGGTTCATATAATGCTAGTGTAGAACAGTTTGATATAGAAAAAAACATATGGTCAACTAGCGCAGGAATGAAGACACAGAGGATTCGCATAGGTGTAACAGAGTTAAATGGATACTTATATGCCATAGGTGGATTACAATGTGATAGATATTCTAATGCAATTGAAAGGTACAACTCACAGACAAACACTTGGGATACAATGGCAAGTATGTCGGTGCCTAGAGAGTATGTAAATGTAGCAGCTGTAAACAATAAAATATATGCCATAGGGGGTTATAGCGGGTATAATAGCTACATAAAAGCAGTAGAAGAATATAATCCTGCAACTAACACATGGATAAGAAAAAGAGATATGCCGAATGCTAGGCTAGATGCAAAGGCTATTACGCTAAACGGCAAAATCTATTTAATAGATGGATATAACCAGAACGGTAATGCGACAAGAGTAGAGGAATATAATCCCATAAATGATACATGGACAACAAAAGCTAGTCTGCCTACAAGCCTTATTAATAAAAGAGTACAGGCACATTTGTTAAATGGCAAAATATATGTTTTTATCGGGGTAAACGGATATGGATATCTACAAGAAGTTTATGAGTATGACCCTGTAGCAGATACTTGGACATTTGTGACTAAGGTTATGGATGTTCCTTACACATCAGTTGTACTAAATAATAAAATATATGGGTTTAATAGTACTACCTATGACCATTATTACTATAATACATCAGTATATGAATGTGAGCTTTTGGCAAACAAACGAGGTGAAGAAAAATCAATAATAGACCGAAGCGGTAACAAATACGACTATTTACGTGATGAAAGAGGAAATATCATAAAAATAACTAATCCTGATTTAACCTATAGAGAATATGCCTATGACGATAAAAATAACGTGACTATGGAAAAGGATGAACTGGGGAAGGCTATTTGGTATATTTACGATTCCAACAAAATAAATCTTATAAAAAAAGCACAGCCCCTAAACGGAACAGATGTCTACATAAACGGTATCAGCAGCGATGACAATTTTTCAGCTACCAGCTACGTATACTACACAGAAGCAGAAAACACAGCATTGGGCTATAAAGCAAAAGGACTGCTTAAATCAGTAACAGATCCAGAATGCAATGTAACCTCATACACCTATGACACCTACGGCAATATAAAAACAGTAACAGACCTTGAAGGAAGCATAACAGAATATACCTACGATGCCATAGGCTTAAAGACCAGTGAAACAACAGCTAAAGGCTACCGAACAGACTACTACTACGACCTCTGCGGAAGACTGGAAAAGCAGGTATTAAATAACCCTGACGATCCATCACAAAGCAGTGTATCAAGAATAGTCTATGATGCCATGGGGAGAAAGACAAAAGAAATATCACCAAACCTTTATGATCCTTTATCGGACAAGCTGAATGCTCATACTTACAGCGGAGATCATGGAGTAAGATACAGCTATAACACCAATAGTACGGTAGCAAGCATCAAGGATGCAGAAAACAATACAACAAGCTATACCCAGTATGACAAATACGGCAATGTACTAAGCGAAACAAAGCCAAACGGAGTAATATACCAATACGAGTATGATATTATGAACCGACTTTCAAAAACCTTCTTCAAAGCAAATGCTAGTGCTTCTCAAGTGCTGCTAGAGGAAAACATATATGAGATACTTCACGATGGAAAAACAAAAACCACAAAGAAGAGATATTTTGATAGTACAAGCTTTGCAGTAACCGCCACAATCTACGATTATGCAGGGAGACCAATAGAAAAGATAAATCCTGACGGAACAACACAAAAAAACTGCTACTACAGCAATGGCAAAATACAAACCACCATAGACCAGAATAACGCAGCTGCAATCTACACCTATGATGGAATGAATAGGCTGTTTGAAATCTGGAGACCCTTTGAAAAATCAGGGGATACAACACTTTATTCATACTCAAAAACAGAATACTATAAAAACAATCAGAAAAAGACAGAATACACAGGTAAAGTACCTGTAGAAGCACAAACACCATCAATAGACCTTATAATAAAACAATATCAGTATTACAGAAACGGAAGGCTCAAAACAACAACAGATAACGAGGGAAGAAGGACAGATTACTACTATGATGCAGATGGCAACATAAGCAGAGAAGAAATATATACAGATATTACTGACCCAGAAAAGAAAAATATTACAGAGTATCAATATAACTTCATGCAAAAGCCTATACAAAAGAAGCTATATATAAGACAAGGAGACATATACGGCAATCTGTTTGAAAGTACGGAAGACACCATAGCTCTTACAGAATATACCTATGACAAGAATGGTAATCTGCTTACCCAAAAGAACCCTCTTGGAACAATAACCACATATACCTATGACAATTTGAATAGACAGTTGACAATGTCCCAGCTAGGTACAGACGAGAATGGCAATAATACAACAATAACGACCAGCAGAAAATATGACTGGGAAGGGAAGCCAATAGAAGAGACAGCTGCAAAAGGCAATAAGACTAACTATAACTACACACCACTGGGTTATCTTGAAAAAATAACAAAACGAGTAACAATAGATGGAAGTGTGAAAGACATAATCACAGCCTTCTACTATGACCTTGCGGGCAGAAAAACAGCAGAAATATTACCAAAGCATTACGATCCTGTAAAAACACTAGAACAAATGAATAGAACAGAGTATACCTATGATGCTATGAACAGACTCAAAACAAAGATAGAAAAATATATAGATCCCATTACAGGCTTGTGGAAAACAATAACAACAAAAAGCTTTGAATATGACCTTGCAGGCAACAATATAAAAGAAACTGATGCACTGGGCTACAGCACAGAATTTACCTACAATCTTGCAGGAAAGCTTATAACAAAGCTGGATCCAGTATCAAAGGATAGAGGACTAGCTTATACAGAAAAATTTCATTATGACACTCTAGGAAGAAAAATAAAGGAAAACAACGCAGAAGGAGCAGAATACAACTACACCTATAACAACATAGGAAAAATGCTCACCAAAACAGCTAAAGTCACAATGCTCGGTCAAACACAGCATAGGACAATGGAGACAAACACCTATGACCTTGCAGGCAACCTCATAATCACCATAGACGGCAATGGCAATACAACAACCTATGAATATAACAGCTTTGGAAATGTAAGAAAAGTACTATATCCAGGTGATGATACTATAACTGCAAATACAGAAACCTTCCAGTATGACCTTTTAGGTAATCTCAAAAAGAAAGCAGATACCTTTGGCACAGTAGAGCTATATATTTATGACAACCAAGGAAGAGTAATATACAGAACCCAGCAGGCATTGGATGGGAGTGACTCCATAACAGCAGCAGCAAGCTATGACAAGAATGGTAATAAAAGATACGAAACAGACGGTAACGGAGTCACAAAGGAATACATCTATGATGAGCTTAACAGGCAAATAGAAGAAAGAGTAAACGTAACCACTATAGATGGAAGACAAATATTACATAGTACAAAAACCAAATATGATGAAAATAATAACCTAATAGCAACAACAGACTGGAATAACAACACAGAAATCAGCACCTATGACCCATTGAACAGACTTATACAAAAAACAAACGCATATGGAAAAGCAATATTAAGGCTGGAATACAATGACAATGGAGCACAAATAAAATCCTATGATGCTTTGAATAATCTTACACAGTTCCAGTACGACAAAAACAACAGGCTGATAAATACCATAGATCCTGAGCTGCACGAAACAACTCATAGCTATGATAACGCAGGAAATGTACACACAAAGACAGATGGCAGAGGAAAAACCACCACCTACATCTATGATGAGCTGAATAGGCTGATAAAAGTGATAAATGCAAAAGGAGAGGAAACCATCTACACCTATGATACAGATGGAAACCTTCTTACACAAACAGATGGTAAAGGCAACACATCTATATATGAATACAACGTAAGAAACAGAACCACAAGACGTATAGACCATGGTGGAAGAACAGGCTTAGAAGGAAGCTACAGTTATGACACTACAAAGCTGGAAGCCTACACCTATTATGTAAATGGCAGCATGAAAACAAAGACAGACAGAAACGGTATTGTAACAAGCTATACCTATGACTGTCATAACAAGCAAATTTCAATGACAGTAGGTACAAAAACCATAACCCACACCTATGACGGCAACGGCAATAGACTTACAATGACAGACGATACAGGTACAACCACCTACACCTATGATCAGCTTAACAGACTAATCTCAAAAGATGTCCCAAGCTTCGGCATAACTAAATACTACTTGGATATAACAATAGATCAAGACGTGGAGCCGGGCTTTACAGCACAAAAGACAGAAGACCCAAAGGGAAATATACAAAAGAATGTCTATGATAAGGTAGGAAGACTCAAGCATGTAGTAGCAGATGGACAAAAAACAACCTACAGCTACTACGATAATGGTGCTAGACAAATGGTACTCTACCCAAATAATTTTGTTGAAATCTATACCTATTATGCAAATAACCAGCTTCATACCCTGACAAATATAAAAGGCTATGGTACAGCGGAAGAAACAGTGCTTGACACATATTCCTACACTTATGATGCAGCTAATAATCAGACCTCCAAGGATGAAACCATAAACGGAGAGCACAAAGGAATAACCACATATACCTATGATGATCTCAACAGACTGCAAAAAGTCATAGAACCTGCGGCATTTCTTGGCAAGGTAACAAACTACACCTATGATGCAGCAGGCAATAGACTCACAGAAAGCGTTACAGAAGGAGCAGAGACAATAACCACAAGCTACACCTACAATCAGCAGAACAGAATGACAGCCACAGTAGTAGAAAAGGAAGCAGAGGTACTGGAAGCAACAGAATACTCATATGACGGCAACGGAAATATGACAACAAAAACCAGAAGGACACCCCAGAACCTTGAAGCTGTATCAACAATATATGGACTGCTTTCAGAAATAACAAATACAGAAATATCTACCTATAAATATGATGAGCTGAACCAACTCAAAACTGCAATAGAAGCCTCAGGAATCTACAACTATAAATATGATGGAGACGGACTGAGAGTAGAAAAGACAGAGGCTGGCAGAAGTACAAGATATCTATATGAAAATAGCAAGGTTGTACTAGAAGTGGATGGACACGGAGTAACCAAAGCAAGAAACACAATAGGTATAAATATCATATCAAGACAAGCAGGAATAAATATTGTATACTACATGTATAACGGACATTCAGATGTAACAGCACTAATAGATGAAACAGGCATAATAACTGCAACCTACTATTACGATGCCTTCGGAAACATAAAGGCTCAGACAGGAACAGCAGATAACCCATACAGATATGTACAATATCAATACGATGAAGAAACAGGACTGTACTATCTCAATGCAAGATACTACGACCCAAAGACAGCAAGATTTATGACAGAGGACACCTATAGAGGAGAAGCAAATGACCCTCTTAGTCTAAACTTATATACCTATTGCCAGAACAAC
>CALGKJ010000086.1 GCA_937930535.1 uncultured Clostridia bacterium | reverse complement strand
TATTGGGCTTCCTACTATTATATCCTCTTGTCCGCTGTATTTTGACAATAAGATATTAAAGGCAGTCAGCATTACCATATATAATGTACTTCCTGTATCCTTTGATATCTGCTTTAGTTTTTCTGTTAATTCCCTACTTATCCTAAAATCTATACTATCTCCTTCAAAGCTTTGTATTGATGGTCTTTGATAATCTGTAGGCATGTTAAGTACTGGGATTTCACCTTTTAAATTATCAAGCCAATACTGCTGCTGGTTTTTGATTTTTTCTGATTTAAATAGCTGATTCTGCCATGCTGTAAAATCCTTGTACTGTATTCTTAGGTTGGGCAGTTCCTGACCCTCATAGACTTCTGCAAATTCTCTTGTCAAAATGCCCATAGATGTACCGTCTGATATTATATGGTGAATATCTAGCACCAGCAGGTGTTTTTGCTGCTCTTGGCAGCTATCAGTAAGCTTTATTAGCCCTGCTCTAAGCAAAGGTGCTTTACTTAGGTCAAAAGCTCTAATAAGGCTGTTGATTTTTGATTGTATTTCTTTATCACTGGAGTTTACACAAGTTAGATACTCTATTTCAAAATCAGCCTCATCATGTACTATTTGTACTAAGGCTTCTTCCGCTAGACTAAAGCTGGTTCTTAATGCTTCATGCCTATTTATAAGTACTTTAAATGTATTTTCTAATCTTTCCTTATCCATTCTGCCTTCTATTTCAAATACAGCAGGCATGTTATAGCTTGTACTCTTTGTATCAAATTGCTGTAGTGTATATATTCGTTTTTGTGCCGAGGAAGCATCATAGTACTTAGCTTTTTCTACTGCTTGTATCTCGCTGAGTATACTCTCTTCTTGTTCCTTTATATATTGTGCAATCTGCTTTATTGTCGGATACTTAAATACTTGCTTAATTGGTATCTCTATATTTAAATGCTTATGTATCCTTGAAGCTAAGGTTGTTGCTTTTAAAGAATGCCCGCCTAGCTCAAAAAAATTATCGTTAATACCAATATTATTAATCTCTAGTATCTCTGTCCATAATTCTACCAGTTTCTCTTCCGCCTTATTTCTAGGTGCTTCATACTCACCTACCTTTAGTGTACTACTATCTACATCGGGTAATGCTTTTCTGTTTAGTTTTCCGCTTGACGTTAATGGAAGCTTATCTAATTGCATAAAGTATGATGGAATCATATAATCTGGCAGTATTTTTGATAAATGCTCTCTTAGTACATTTATGCTTAATTCCACCTCTGACACAATATAGGCACAAAGATATTTATCACCTTTACTATCAGCTTTTGCTGCAACAACTGCTTCCTTAACTTCTTCATGCTCTAACAGCTTACATTCTATCTCTTCTATTTCTATTCTGTATCCCCTTATCTTTACTTGACTATCCATACGGTCAAGATACTCAATATTTCCATCAGGTAACCATTTAGCCAAATCCCCTGTTCGATACATAATAGAATTTTCTTCAAAAGGACACGTCACAAATTTCTCTGCTGTTAACTTTGGCTTATTCAAATAACCCCTTCCAACTCCAGCCCCAGATATACATAGTTCCCCTATAACCCCTATGGGGCTTAACATATTATGTTTATCTAATATATAAGCTTTAGTATTTTGCATAGGCTTACCAATTGGAATAGCTTTTATTTCATCTATGTCTCTTGGATTTTCTAAAGAATAATTAGCAGCATAAACAGTAATCTCTGTAGGTCCATATATATTATGCAGCTTCACACCTTTAACTGTATTATAAAATTTATTTACTAATTCTTTAGAAATGGCTTCTCCAGCAGAAAATACATATTCTAAATCACCCAGGGATATATTGCCCTCATTCTCCAATTCATTAATAAATACATTTAACATAGTGGGAACAAAATTTACATGAGTAACCTTATTATTTATAATAGCTTTTAAAATGGCTTTAGGATCTTTTTCCCCACTCTTTTCCAGTATAACAAGTCTGCCTGCGGCCTCTACAAACCACCCAAACAGCTCAGTAACTGAAACATCAAAGGTATAAGTTGTTTTTAATAGATATGCCCCTTCTTCTGTTATTGGATATTCCTTATTAAGTGCAGTAAGTATATTTACTACACTGTAGTTATTTATCATAACTCCTTTTGGATTACCTGTAGAACCTGAGGTGTATATTATATATGCTAAATCATCAGATTTGCTTATGGGTTGTAAATTATTTTTATCGCTTTCTTTTAAGACCGAGTCATTAATACTTTTTTCACTAACAACTATTAATTTCATTTCATCTGGTATTCTATTCAGCAAGTGACTTTGAGTGAAAACTATTTTTGCTGCACTATCCTCCAGTATATATTTTATTCTGTCTTGTGGTAACTCTGGGTCAATTGGCAGATAAGCTCCTCCGGCTTTTAATATGCCTAGAATGCCTATTATCATGTCAAAGGATCTTTCTGTTATTATTCCTACAACAGTATTTTCTCTCACTCCATAACTTCTAAATATTCTTGCCAATTGATTTGCTTTTTCATTTAACTCTTTATACGTAAGCTTTTTATCACCAAATATCACTGCTGTATTATTAGGAGTCTTGTCTGCCTGCTCCTCAAATAGCTGGTGTATAGTCTTATGCTTTGGATAGTCTGCATATGTATTATTGAATTCTATTAATATTTTATGTTTTTCTGCTTCTGTAAGCATTTGAATATCTTTTATATTAGCATTTATATTATTTATAATCTCGGTCAAAACATTTTTATAATGTTCTGCTAGATTATTTATCATGTTTCCATCGTATGAGCCAACATCATATGAAAATTCCAGCTCCAGTTTTTCAAAATCCATTATCATCAGTGTCAGTCTATAATTAGTACTTTCCTTCATGGAATAACCTTCAAGCCTTATCAAGCTATCCTTATCATTCAAAGCTTTATCTATTGGATAGTTTTCTATTACTAAAAGAGTGTCAAACAAATCCTCATTCCATGAAATATTACTATATTTTATAATATCTACAAGAGGTGTCTGATCATATTCCTCTCGCTCTTTCAGCATTATATCTATTTTTTTTAATATATTCTCAACAGTATCATTTTCACCGGTTTTAACTCTCATTGGAAGCGTATTAATAAATGCTCCCACCATATCTTCTATCCCTGCAATTTTTGCATTCCTGCCTGAAACAGTAGTTCCAAAAACTATATCATCGGAATTTTTATATTTTTGAAGCAATATTCCCCATGCGGAATAGAGAATAGTTGCCATAGTGAGTTTATACTTTTTACAAAATTCATGAATTGATTTCGAAAAGTCTTGCGTAAAAATAAACTTTATATTTTTATGCTCATTTTCTATCTCGGGGACACAGCTTGTGTGTAAATCTATTGCTGATTCGTAGTCTTCAAAATATTTACTCCAGTATGCCTGTTGTTTAGATTTGTCTTGTTTTTGACACCATTTAACGAATTCTTTAAATTTATTTTTCTCTATCTCAATTGGGGGTTTGTCTTGAACCAAAGCGTTACAAGCAGTTATTAATTCTTTTACTAATAAACCGTTGCTCCATCCATCATATAATATATGATGATAGGTTAATATTAGCGTATGTGTATTGCTGTTCCTTTTTATAATACTGAGTTTTAAAGGAGATAAGGCAATATCTATATGTTCCTTATAATTCTTATCTGCAATTTCTTTTATAAAAGTATCTTTTTCTACTTCCATGAAGCTAGCAGCATCGTGTATTTCTGTAGGTATTTTATTATTTTTTAGTATAATTTGTATTGGATTATCTAACTTATCCCATTTATATATAGTTCTTAACATTTCATTATTTCTGACAACATGATTCCATGCTTCCAAAATTTTATCAATATCTATGTACCCAACAAGGGTCAGGCATAATTGTTCTTTATACCGCTGGTTTTCTGGGTTATTTAGATAGTGGTAAAAAATCCCTTGTTGTAACGGGGATAATGAAATTATATCTTCTATATTTGCTTTGTGTAGTAGAAATTCTTTTGCCATTGCTTTTTTCACTCCTTAATTGTGTATGGTTTATCTTTCCAAAACATGCTGCCTGTAACTCTAACATTAAGCTGGGTTTTGTTATAAAGCTCTTTGAATATTTTCAAGATGAGTCTATGATCTGTGATTACCAAACTATTCAGATAACTTGGTTTCTAAAAGGACTTCAACGTATTATTTCGATATATGGCAAGCATCTTGGTGTAAAATTATTGGAAATACTGAACTACAAGACATGTCATGTATATTATGTTGAAAAAAAATATGTCACCCAAGTTTTTTAGATTTTTTACATATGGTTTTAGTGTAGTACCTAACTGGAAAAATAGTAATGGTTTTAGATAATGCTCGAATGCACCATGCTAAGTTAATTCAGCATTTCTTGAAGAAAACAAACATCGTCTTGAATTGGAATTTTTACCTCTACATAACCCTAAATCGTATCATATTGAGAGTTTATGAAGTTGGTTTGGATTACATCCTGCCTTAACTATACTTTAGTGAAAAACAAATAGCATGTCAAGATCACCCATGCTTAAGGACGTTTATTTACTCTTGACATGCTATTTGCTTTTTTGCTTCAAAACTCGGCAGCAGATACAAAAATTTAGCGGCAGAGCAATTCTGTTTTAAGATATCGGTTACAAATTACAATATATGAGTGTGCAGACTGCAATAACTTCCCTTGTAAAGAAAAGTGTAAAAAAGCACAGGAGAATCGCTGAACGCAAGTATCAAAAACCTTTGTAGAGAAACGTGAAAAGTCCTATGGAAAAATCATTTCAAAATAAGGAACCAGTGAGAATTATAGCTAAAGGGAGTGTCGCTCCCTAATTAAAGTAGTTTTGCGACACTCCCTTTTCATATTAAATCATAACACCTGCATTAGCAATGCTTACAAGCTTTTTAAGCCTTTATACCTGTATAAATATGGATAGCATCTCTTAAGAATACTGCTGTACCAGGCTGCTTTTCATCGTAGTATGCAGTAAATCTTTCATCATCCACGTACATTTGAGCAAGTCCTGCATGGGCTTCCTTGTTATAGTCTCCCCAGCACATGGTTATCCATTGTTTGTGTAAATCAGCGGCTTTTTGAGCTAATTCACTGGCTGGGTCTTTTGTTTTAATGGCTTCTGCCAAGGTTTCTAGTATTTCATTTGCAAGGTTTGTCATTTTGTCATAGTCTTCCTTGCTCATGTTTTTAAATGCTTTATTTGACTTTTCTACCTGCTCTTGACCATATTTTTCTCTGATTTCATTACCATATTTTGCTTCATTTTCTTCTATCATTTTCTGCTTAAAGCCTTCAAATTTTTCTCTATCACTCATTGTAATTCTCCCTTCTATGGCAGCTATTGTTTTATCTACATTAGCTATTAATAAATCTAGTTGTTCTCGTCTTTCAAGAAGCTTGTCACGGTGTCCTTTCAGTGCACTTGCTCCATCAAAAGAAGGTGCGGTTACTATTTCCTTTATATTTTCCAGACTTACTCCCAGCTCTCTGTAAAATAGTATCTGCTGAAGCTTGTTGACCTCCTCCTGACCATATATGCGATATCCTGAGGAATTGATTCTTGCCGGCTTAAGAATTCCAATTTCATCATAATATCTTAGTGTCCTGGTACTGACACCTGCCAATTTTCCCAGCTTCTGCACTGTGTATTCCATGCTTTCACCTCCTGACAATTTAAATATACACCTTTACGCAACGTCAATGTCAATAGCTTTTTTAGAATTACAATTTTTTTTAAAAATGAATATCTATTGCTTATTTCTTTGTCAAAATTATATATCCCCAAGGCTTTAACTCAAATTGTACGTCGTCTTTGAAGTTAAACTCCTTACCGGTAAATATATCTGTATAAGTTTCCTTGTAGTCAGTAAATTTAAGTACTGAGGAAATTGCTTTATTAGACAGATTTGCAATAAAAATTACTCTGTTCTTATCCGTTTCCCTTGTGAAGACTAATACATTTTTATCTGAGGCTTCTATTAGTGTCAGATTTCCCTTGGAATTGGTGTTCCATAAGGCTTTATTGTCATTTTTAAGCTTTACCAGCTTCTTAAAAAAGTCCTGTGCCGAAAGATCCGTCCAGTCTATTTCGTCCTTTTCAAAAAAAGCCAGACGTCTGTTTAAGGATGCTTCCTGACCCGAGTATATCAGAGGTATGCCCGGTGCAGTAAATATTAATGCATTCATTACTTCTACAGCATCACCCAAGCGTTCGTACTCAGTGCCATTCCATGAGTTTTCATCGTGATTGGTTATAAAATTCATAGGATATGTTCCATTGGGATAAATTGCTGCATTGCGTCTTATATCCTGCTTTATGGAGCTTATAGATGCTTTACCTAGGGCTACATTATTGATGGACTTTAGCAATTGCCAGCCATAGTTGGCATGAAAGGCTTTGTCTAAAAGCCCAAACTCGCTGTCATCCTCGGCAAGCATGAATACAGGCTTTATTTTGTCCAGCTCTGTACGGGCTTCTTCCCAGAAATCCTTTGGCACGCCTGTTGCGTAGTCACATCTATAGCCGTCAATATCAACCTCTTTTACCCAAAAGCACATAGCATCAATCATGGCTTTTCTCATTTCCATATTGCTGTAGTTAAGATCAGCAACGTCCGTCCAGTTTGTACCTGCTGGGTAGATTATTTTGCCATTTATTTGTGTAAACCATTCTGGATTGCTTGATATCCATGGGTTATCCCAGCCTGTATGATTGGCAACCCAGTCCAGAATTATTTTGAAGCCCATTTGATGACATTCCTTAACCAGCTTTTTAAAATCATCCAGTGTTCCATATTCAGGATTTACAGCTTTATAATCTGCAACAGCATAATATGAGCCTAGTGTTCCTTTTCTTTCTACCGCAGAAATTGGGTGTATAGGCATAAACCAGAGAATCTCGACACCCATTTCCTTTAATCTGGGCAGATGTGCTTTGAAGGCTTCGATATTACCCTCTTTTGTATATTGCCTCAAATTAACCTCGTATATGACGGCATCATCAGCCCAGCTTAAGTCTTTTTGCGGCGGCTGACAGCCTGTTAGTACTGTGGCTGCTGCCAAAATAAAAACCATTAACAGAATTATTGCTTTTTTCATAATATCCCCCATTTTCTTTATTATCGTAACCTATAGGTATCTGCTTTAAATTCTTATTTTGCCCTTAATAAAATCGAAAGCACCGCTTCTTTTAATTCTAAATCTATGTCTTCTGCCAATATTTCCAAAGCCTTTTGTTTCACATCAGCTTCCTTGGCAAGAATACCACGCCTTAATTGAGCATACCTTGAATAAACAAAACCTATTTTTTCTTTTTGTTGAGTTTCATATGTAGATTCGTCCAGCAGTTTCATTACCTTTTGTATATAGTCAAAGCTGTCGTCTATCAGTGCATTTTCTGTTGTTGTCAGCTTAATGCTTATTTTTTCCGCTGCATTGTATGTAGCTAGTGTTACTGCAAGTGTTTTGTTTTCCTTGTCATAGCTTTGCTTAAATGGAGTACTGCATTCAACACTTACTTTGTCAGTAATGGAACGGAACTTGATTTCAATTGTTCTATTATTAGGCATTATCGAAAGCTCTCCCTGTGCTTCTATCAGAAGCTCAAAGGAATTATCCGAATACCTTGTTTCAAAGCTGGTAATCACATATTTTCCATCCTTATAAGCTAATGACAACCCATCATCCTCATATAAATCGAATTGGTTGCTGTCACCGGGGAAAATATGAACCTCCAAAGCCTCAGGATTATCATGCTGATTTGATTTTAGCAGCTTGGCAAGGGGGATGATAGCACCAGCCTTTGCATAAACAGGCATTTCTTCAAGAGAACCGTATACCGAGAATGCCTTGTCGCCTTCATATACCTCTCCGTTGAAGAAGTCAAACCATATTCCCTTTGGAAACCAAACCCTGCGTTTTGCTTTATTTAACTTACTGTGCATAGGCTTTAAATATGGAGCTGCCATAAGCTCACTGCCAAAGTAATATTGCTCCTTTGCTTCATAAGCTCTGTGATCATTGCTGTTTTCATAGTACATAGGGGTTATTAGGGGCATTCCATAGCTTTCGTTGCGCTTACTCATAGTATATAAGTATGGTATAAGCTGATGCCGCAGCTGCATATATTTAGTTGTTATTTCCTCTACATTTTTATTCCATTTCCATGGCTCTCTCTTGTTATAGTAGTTTTTGGATGTGTGCAGCCGCATTATTGGACTGAATACACCAAATTGAACCCATCTGGTATACAGCTCTGGATCCTCTGCACCAAAAAAGTGACCGCCTATATCATGACTCCACCAGCCATATCCTACATTTGCTGCTGTTGCTGTAAATTCAGGCTGAAACTCCAGTGACTCCCAGCTAACAACCGTATCCCCGGAAAAGCCGATAGGATATCTATGTCCTCCCAGTCCAGGCCAGCGTGAGAAAATAAAGGGTCTTTTGTTTTTATTTCTGCCTAAGTCTAAGAAGTGTAAATGATTGAGCATCCATAGTGGGTCTAACCCCTCTACTGCCGTATTATTGCCTTGCTGCCAGTCAATCCACCAAAAATCACAGCCCTTTTCCTCATGGGGATTATGTACCTTGGTAAAATATGCATTCATAAACCTAGGGTCTGTGCAATCAAAGGGTATCAGCTCATCCTTATCTGCATCAATACCCATAAAATCCGCTGCATCCTTATAGCACTCCTCATGTCCTCTTATCCCCAGAGCAGGATGCAAATTGAGGGAGGTATATAGGTGCTTGGATTTTAACCATTTAAGAAAAGCTTCGGGATCGGGAAACAGCTCCTTGTTCCATGTATATCCTGTCCATCCGCTTCCATATCTCTGGGATATATCTGTCACATGCCAATCCATATCAATGATACACACTGATAAGGGTATTGCTCTCTTTTCAAAATCCAATATAAGCTCCTTCAGTTCTTCCTCGGTATAGGTCCAGTATCTGCTCCACCAGTTGCCCAATGCATATCTTGGCAGCAAAGGAGTATTTCCGCTGACCTTGTAAAAATCTCTGATACAGCCTTTATAATCGTTACCGTAGCCAAAGAAATATAAATCAACATTTCCTTGTATGCGTTCCTGTATCCATCCATTATCATCGAAAACCTTAGTATAGCTGTCATCAAATACTGTATAACCCTCACTGGATATTAGTCCTTTATCCAGCACCAGCTTGCCATCCTGACCATCCAGTGTTCTGTATGTACCTTTAAAATTTCCTGCTTCTTCAAAGCCATAACGCCAGACTCCAGAAGCCCCGACATTTTGAGTGCTCATTTTTATCATTAATGTGCCTCTTGTGAAGGGTTCTTCCTTACTGTAACTCAAGCTTAAGTACTCAGTAGTGATTTCTAAAGACTCGCCCATATCCTTAACAGTATAAGCAGGTATTTCCTGATTTCTGAACCAGAAGGTTTGGCTGGGTCTATCTTCAAAAACTCCTGCTTGGCTGTATTCCATTCTTATTAGTCTATCTGTTAAAACAGTAAATCTATATTTTTCACCCTGTATAACAGCTTTTTCGTCAGCCGCACCCTTATGGGGAAATTTAAAATGCGGCAATATATATTTTGAGTTATCCATATAAACATCTCCTTAGAAGTATTTTATAGTAATCACTTCTTCCAAATATAATGCACATAGT
>CALGKJ010000085.1 GCA_937930535.1 uncultured Clostridia bacterium | reverse complement strand
CAGGAAAGAAGAGCCTATATAGCAGAAAGTGCAAGGATAACTGCAATGCTGGTATATAAAGGCTTTAAGCAGGAGTACCCAACTGAAAGCATCAATAACATAATAGAGATAGATGATGAAGAGATAAATAAATATCCATCCGATAATCTGAATATAACCAAGGATTCAGCAGATCTTGCATATATCATATACACCTCAGGCTCAACAGGAGTGCCAAAGGGAGTTATGATAGAGCACCATATGGCAGTAAACCTAATCTGCTGGGTAAACAAGGAATATCAGGTAAATGAAAAGGATACACTGCTGTTTATTACCTCAATGTGCTTCGACCTATCGGTATATGATATATTCGGAATACTGGCAGCAGGCGGAAAGATAGTAATAGGCAAGAAGGAACAGGTTCAAAATCCTAAGGAGCTTACTAACTTACTGACCAGAGAAAAAATAACCTTCTGGGATTCGGTGCCATCAACCATGAACTATATAGTAAACTCACTGGAAGAAATAGGAGAGGAATTTGTACAAGAAGACCTCAGGTTAGTATTTATGAGCGGTGACTGGATACCAGTTAAGCTGCCGGAAAGGCTCAAAGAGTACTTCCCTAATGCAAAACCAATAAGCCTTGGAGGCGCAACAGAGGGAACTATATGGTCAATATATTATCCAATAGAGAAGGTAGCAGAGTATCAATCAAGCATACCATACGGAAGACCTATGGATAACAACTACTTCTATATACTTGATGACAATATGAACATACTGCCAAGAGGAGTTGCAGGAGAGCTTTGCATAGGCGGAGTAGGTGTAGCCAGAGGATATATGAACAATGAAGAAAAGACCAAAGCAGCCTTTGTAAAGGATAGATTCAGAACAGCAGAAAAGCATCCGAAGAATCAGCCTTGGATGATGTATAAGACAGGTGACTTGGGCAGAATGCTTCCCAATATGACAATAGAATTTTTAGGAAGAAAAGACCATCAGGTAAAGATAAGAGGCTACAGAGTAGAGCTGGGAGAAATAGAAAGCCAATTACAGCTCCATGAGCTGATAAAGGATGCAGTAGTAACCGACAGAGCAGATGCTTCAGGCAATAAGTATCTATGTGCATACATAGTATCAGAGCATGAAATAACAGTGCAGGAGCTGAGAGAATATCTGTCAACCAAGCTTCCAGACTATATGATACCAACATATTTTATGTACCTTGATAAATTGCCGTTGACTTCAAATGGAAAAATAGACCGTAAGAATCTGCCGCAGCCAGAGGGCAATATAGAAACAGGAGCAGAATATGAAGCACCAAGAAATGAAGTGGAAGAAAAGCTTGTGGAAATATGGAAGGAAGTACTCTCTATAGACAGAATAGGTATCAATGACAACTTCTTTGAGTTAGGGGGGCATTCACTAAAGGTAACTAGGCTTGCAGCAAGGATTCATAAGCAGCTTGATGTAGAAGTGCCTTTGAGACAAGTATTCATATCACCTACTATTAAAGGGATAGCAGAGTATATAAGGGCTAGTGAAGAGAATATATATGCACAAATACAACCAATTGAAGAAACGGAATGCTCAGATGCTTCTGCATGCTACCTTGCGTCTTCTGCACAAAAACGGATATATACATTGCAGCAGCTTGACAAGGAAAGCACCAGCTACAACATGTGGGGAATATTGGAGCTGGAGGGTGCCCTTGATATAGAAGGACTGAAGCTGTCCTTTAAAAAGCTCATAAAAAGACACGAAGCCTTGAGAACCAGCTTTGAAATACAGGAAGAAGGACTGCTGCAGAGGATACATAAGGAAGTAGAATTCGCTATAGGGTACTACTGTCTTAAGGAAAACGAAGTAATAGAAGCAATCCTCAAAGGACTTATAAAGCCCTTTGACTTATCCAAGGCACCGCTTTTGAGAGTAAACCTTATAGAAGTAAGCCAAGGTAAGCATCTTCTTATCTATGATATGCACCATATAATATCAGACGGAACATCAATGGGCATACTGACAGGAGAATTTGGAAGGATATACGCTGGTGAGGAGCTTGCACCACTTAGGATACAGTATAAGGACTACTCAGCATGGCAGAATAAGCTGTTTGCAAGTGAAAGGCTTAGAAAGCAGGAGACCTACTGGATAAATAAATTTATGGGAGATGCATCACACGCAGAAATACCAGTGCTGAATCTTCAGACAGATTACATAAGACCAGCAATACAAAGCTTTGAAGGGGATCGGGTAAGCTTTGATATAGATCAGGAGCTGACGGATAAATTAAAAGAAATAGCAGCCAAAACAGGTTCTACAATGTATATGGTATTACTAAGCATCTTTAATATTCTGCTGCATAAATGCAGCAGTCAGGAGGATATAGTTGTAGGAAGTCCGATAGCAGGAAGACCTCATGCTGATTTGGAGAATGTTATAGGAATGTTTGTAAATACCTTAGCAATGAGGAATTATCCTGAAGATAATAAGACCTTCAGAGAATTCCTGAGGGAAGTAAGAGAAACAGCCTTGGAAGCTTATGAAAATCAGGAATATCAGTTTGAAGAGCTTGTAGAAAAATTAAATGTTCCAAGAGATATGAGCAGAAATCCGCTGTTTGACGTAATGTTTGTACTGCAAAATGCCGAAGCTGGAGAATCCAGCTTGAATGGAATAAGCATAAAGCCGTATGGGGCGGATAACAAAACTGCCAAATTTGATATACTGCTGTCAGCCATAGAGCAATTCGGATTAATAAGGTTAAGTATGGAATATTGTACAAAGCTCTTTAAGAGAGAAACCATAAACAGACTATTTAAGCATATGGAAAAAATAATATCAGTCGTAACAAGCAATGCAGACGTATACTTATGGGAGATTGACATAATTACAGAGGACGAAAGGCTACTGTTATCGCACTTTAATGATACACTGCTGGAATACCCCAAGGATAAGACGATTCATACTTTGTTTGAGGAACAGGCAGAAAGAGCATACGCTGATACAGCCTTGACCTTTAATGGAATCAATCTTTCATATAAAGAGCTGAACGAAAGGTCTAACCAGCTTGCCAGAGTCCTCAGAGACAAGGGGGCAGGTCAGGGAAGCGTCGTTGGACTGATGACTGAAAGATCCTTTGAGATGGTTGTGGGCATGCTGGCAGTGCTGAAGGCAGGAGGAGCCTTTGTACCAATAGACTCGGAGTATCCGCAGGATAGAATAGGGTTTATGATAAAGGACAGCGGAATAAAGATACTATTAACTCAAACACATCTGGCAAATAAAATATTGTTTGAGGGAATAACAGTTGACTTAAGTGACAGCAGCATATATTCGGGTTATACAAGCAATCTGCCAGTAGTAAATAGTGCAGATGATGCATTTTACGTTATATATACATCAGGAAGTACAGGAATACCCAAGGGAGTTGTTTTAAAGCATAAGAATATAAGCAATCTGATAAACTTCCAGTATAAAAAAACAAACATAGATTTTAGTACGAGGGTATTGCAGTTTACAACCATGAGCTTTGATGTATGCTATCAGGAAATATTTTCAACACTTTTGGCAGGCGGTCAGTTATATATCACAAGCATTGATACCATCAGGGACACCAATAAACTGTTAAGCTTTATTGATGCCAACGGGATAGAAATAGTATTTATGGCTACAGCATATCTCAGGCACATAAGCAATGAGAAGGAGTATATGAAAAAGCTTTCTAGGAAGCTGAAGCATATTATTGTTGCAGGAGAACAGTTAGTAATATCAGAAGCTTTAAAGGATTATCTAAAGGCTAATTCTGTAAGCCTTCATAATCACTACGGACCGTCAGAAGCCCATGTGGTATCTACCTACACCATAAACCCCGGTGATATTATACCATCTCTGCCGCCTATAGGCAGACCTATAAGCAATACAAGGCTTTATATACTAAGCAAAAAAGATATGCTGATGCCTGTAGGGATACCGGGAGAGCTATGCATAGCAGGGGATTGCGTAGGAAACGGCTACTACAACAAGCCTAATCTGACAGCAGAAAGGTTTGTAGACAATCCTTTTGAGCCAGGCACAAAAATGTACCGTACAGGAGACCTAGCAAGATGGCTTCCTGACGGAAATATAGAGTTTTTGGGAAGAATAGATTATCAGGTAAAAATAAGGGGCTACAGAATAGAGCTTGGGGAAATAGAAAATAACCTGCTTAGGTATGATGCAGTAAAGGAAGCAGTAGTAATAGCGGGAGACGAACAAAACGGAGGCAAGTATCTTTGTGCCTATATAGTACCTGATGGAGAAATAAAATTATCAGAGCTAAGAACACAGCTTGCAAAAAGCTTACCTGAATATATGATACCATCACATTTTATACAGATGGACAAGATGCCTCTCACACCAAACGGAAAGATAAACAGAAAGGCACTGCCGAAGCAGGATGCGGGCATGACAGACAGATTAGCGTACGAGCCTCCATCAAACCTTGTAGAAAGTAAGCTGGCAGATATATGGGAAGAAGTACTTAATGTAGAGAGAGTAGGTATAAATGATAATTTCTTTGATTTAGGTGGTCACTCTATAAAAGCAATGCAGTTATCAAACTCCATTCAAAGAGAGTTTAAAACGGCTGTCAGTCTGACTGAGATATTTAAAAACCCGACAATTTCCGGTATCTGCAAGGTTATGCACCAGCACAAGGATATACTGTACAAGGATTTAGTGAGATTGCCGGATGCAGAGCATTATGAGCTTTCTTACTCTCAGAAAAGGCTGTGGGTTATAAATCAGCTTGAGCCAGACAGCATCGCATATAATATGTCCGCAAGAATGAGGATGCAAGGATGCAATAATGAAGATCTGATAAAAAAAGCATTTGCTGAACTGTCAAAAAGGCATGAAGCATTCAGAACATATTTTAAGGTGTCAGGTGATGAACCTGTGCAAGTAATATGCAAGGAGGCAGACCTTGCTATTGAAACTATTGATTTAAGCAGTAATGCATCAGAGGAAAAACAAGCATTATTGGAGGACATATATCTACGGGAATCAAAAAAAATATTCAATTTGCAGATAGCTCCGCTGATAAGCGTAAAGTTAGTGAGACTGAATACAGATGAGGTTGAAGTTATTACTGTTATGCACCACATAATTTCTGACGGACTATCTCTAGTTATCCTAAAAAATGACTTTGATAATATATATGGTGCATATGTCAATCAAGAGACTGCCAAGCTGATGCCTCTTGATATTCAATATCGGGACTTTGCAGCATGGCAGAATGCCTATATACAAAGTGAAAACCAATCAAGTGCGGCAAGGGAATACTGGAGAAATAAGCTTGCAAATATGACGGAAATATTAAATCTTCCCACTAATGCCATAAGCCAGGAGACTATTTCCACAAAAAGTGCAGCCTATAGAATGGTTATTAATAAAGATATTAAGGATAAGCTTAAGGATATTTCAAAGGAAAACAATACAAGCTTATTTATGGTATTGTTAAGCGGCTTCACGGCCTTTTTATCGGATTTAACAGGACAAACTAATATAACACTGGGTACTCCAGCTCTGGGAAGAGGACATGATGACCTCAAAAGCGTAATAGGTTACTTCATTAATACTATACTTTTAGCAAACGAGGTAAACATGGAAAGTAAATTTACAGAGTTTCTGCACACAGTAAGCGAAGATACTCTTAAGGCTCTTGAATATCAATATTATCCGCTGGAGCTTGTAACTGAGGAGCTGCAGATTAGCTATCCACAAATCAGAGTATTTTTCAACATGGTTAATTTCTATGAAAATAAGGAAAGTTACCTGCAAAGCTATGAGCCTAGCCATGTAGAAAATGTTCAGGATGCTAAGTTTGATATTGTTTGCTATTTAGCAGAATATGAGGACGGAATCGAGGTAATATGCAATTATTATGTTGATTTATTTGAAGCCTCCAGAATCGAGTTTATCATGGGGAATTACGTAAGGCTTCTTGAAGGAGTATCCAAGGACGCTCACAGGACCTTGAAGGATTATTTCAAAGTTGAAAGGGTCAGAAAGTTAAGGAGAAGCTAAAGGATTAAAAACTTTTTTAGAAAGAAGGTGGAGTTTCAAATGCTGGTTAAACTTTTTGAGGAAAACGTTAAAAAAAATCCATCCAAGGTAATTGTTAAATCAATGGATAAAGAGCTGACCTATCAGGCTTTAAATGATTATGCCAATAGTATTGCTTATGAGATAAACAAGGAAAGCAATAGTCCGTATAAACTAACTGATAAAGAAATGGTAAGGTATAAAAGGCAGCTTCTGATTGACGGCTGGGGCATAGACGCACAGCAGAAGCTGAAAAGCACAACGGTATTTGTAGCGGGAGCCGGCGGTTCCGGTTCTCCGCTGCTTATACAACTGGCATTATGCGGGATAGGCAATATTATTGTTTGCGACTTTGATGAGGTAGAGCTTTCAAACCTCAACAGACAGTGTCTGCATGATGAGTCAAGAATAGGTATAAATAAGGCATTGTCAGCAAAAATGAGCTTGGAAAAGCTCAATCCCAATATAAATATAATTATGAAAGCAGAAAGAATTACACGGGATAACGTTTTCGAGCTGGTCGGCGACTCAGCAATAATTTTTGATAATGTTGATGATTTGGAAACCAAGTTTATATTATCAGAGTGTGCAGTGGATAAGCAGATTCCGCATATAATATCCTCCATGATAGATATAAACTCCTATGTTGCTATATTCCATACTCCACATACTCCCTGCTTTCACTGCTTATATGAGAAGGAAAAACTGAATGAGATAGAAAGCATAAAAAAGCTGATTGACAACTATAGCAGGATACCAAACAGTGTGGCATCTCCTTCGCTGTTTTTAAGCACTGGCTTTGCGTGTAATGAAGCGATAAAGATTATACTAGGCTTTGAGAACCCAGCATATAACAAATATTTTCTGTTTAATCAGAGAGCCAGCAGTAAAATCGCTGAAACTAAGGGTTTTCTTACTATAACATACCCTTTCAGCAGTCATTTTAAAGAAATATGCGAAGAACAGGGCTTTGACTGGAATACGGGCTGGAGAGGAAAAGTCCTTGAGGAGCTGGATATCCGGCATAACCCTGAATGCCCTGTTTGCAGCAGTATAGTCAATAGTAAGGACAAGCACATAAAACCTGCTTCACAGCAGGAAACAGTAACAAGCTGGCATGTAACTCTCGAGGACTGGACTCAGGGAAAAGCCAAGACAGCACTGCTGTTTGAGCATGGAGCAGATATGATTGCTGCCGCAATGGGAGCCTTAAAGTCTAATAAGGTGTATATTCCCTTTGACACTAATTATCCTGAAAACAGGCTGCTTTATATGCTGGAAAATTCCGAGGCAGAGCTTATTGTAACTAACAATGCAAATTTAAAATTGGCACAACGGTTGCAAGAGCAGACAAAGAGATATACAAAAATAATAAATATAGATGAAATAGATAAGAATAGCTTTATACCAAACCCAGAAAGAAATGAAAGCGGAGACCAAGTAGCCTATATTTTATATACCTCAGGCTCAACTGGCAAGCCCAAGGGGATTATACAAACTCACGGAAATGTGCTTCACTTTATAAATTGTTATATAAAGAATTTAGGTATTACCCCACAAGACAGACTTACACTATTTTCTTCATTCAGCCACGATGCGGCAGTCATGGATATTTACAGCAGCCTTTTAAGCGGTGCAGCACTATACCCTCTTAACATTAAGGAACAAGAAAATATTAAAGGCTTGTCTGACTGGCTGAATAATGAAGGAATAACCATATGGCATTCTGTGCCTACTTTATATAGATATTTTATAAATACTATAAACGAAGAAACTCAGTTGAAAGGTATAAGGTACGTTGTTCTTGGTGGAGAGAGTGTTATTGAACACGATGCAGCAAGCTTTAAAAAGTTTTTCAGCAATTCCACACTGGTAAACCTTTATGGACAATCAGAATCATCATATAACTCTACACTTTTCATCCGGGATGCAAAGCTGAAAACGGTAACCCTAGGCGAGCCAGTAGATGATACAGAGCTTTTAGTTGTTGATGATAATGGCGATGAGGTAGCACCCTTAAAGGTGGGGGAGATAGTAGTTGCAAGCAATTATATCGCCAAGGGCTATTGGAAGGATGAAGAAAAAACAAAATACTCATTTGCCTTTGACTCGGATTTGGGAAGCTTGTATTGGACAGGAGACCTAGGCAGATTAACTGAAGATGGAAAAATAGAGTTCTTGGGCAGAAAGGATTTTCAGGTAAAAATACGGGGTTATAGAGTTGAATTGGGAGAAATCGAAAGTAAGATACTAAGCTATGGAAAGCTTAAAGAGGCGGTAGTTCTGGGCAAAGAAGACAAGCAGGGTGAAAAATATTTATGTGCATATATTACGGTAGACAAGCAACTGCTTAAAGATGGAGAGATAGTAGTATCAGGGCTGAGAGAGTATCTGGGGAAGGAACTGCCGGACTATATGATGCCTTCGTACTTTATACAGTTAGATAAGCTTCCTTTAACACCAAACGGCAAAATAGACCGTAAAGCACTGCCCGAGATAGATGGCAGCATATCTAGGGGTGTAGTATACGAAGCTCCTGGGAATGCTATAGAAGAGAAGCTTATTAAGCTGTGGAATGAGGTATTGGGAGTCGACAAAATCGGTGTAAATGACAACTTTTTTGAGCTTGGTGGTCATTCTCTGAAAGCGGCAAGTCTGGTAGCCAAAATACATAGGGAATTAAATGTTGAAGTACCACTGAGACAAATATTTTCCACACCTACCATAAAAGGAATAGCAGCATACATAGATAATACAAGGGATAGCGTGTATTCTTCAATAAATAAGGCACAAGAAAAAGAATACTATGAAGCGTCTTCTGCGCAAAAAAGGATATACACACTACAGCAGTTTGACAAGGAAAGTACCAGCTATAATATGCCCGGAGTACTAGAATTGCAGGGTAAGCTTGATGTAGAAAGATTAGAGCAATCCTTCAAAAAGCTGGTAGATAGACACGGAGCTTTCAGAACCAGCTTTGAGGTATCTGAAGAAGATATAATTCAAAAAGTACACAAGGAATCAGAGCTGCAAATAGAGCAGTACGAAGTAAAAGAAAATAAAGAAGTAGAAGCAGTAAAAACAGTAATTGCAAGCTTCATAAAAGCCTTTGATTTATCCAAAGCACCCCTTTTGAGAGTAGCGCTTATTAAAATATGCCCAGAGAGACATATATTAATGTATGACATGCACCACATTATATCTGACGGAGTATCTAATAGTATATTAGTTAAGGAAATCAGCAGATTGTATGCAGGAGAAGAATTGCCACCGCTTAGGATTCAGTACAAGGATTTTTCAGAATGGCAGAATACATTGTTTAACAGCGGAAGAATAAAAAAACAGGAGGAGTACTGGCTGAATAGATTCAGTGAAGAAATACCAGTATTAAATATACTAACAGACTATCCAAGAC
>CALGKJ010000084.1 GCA_937930535.1 uncultured Clostridia bacterium | reverse complement strand
ATAATCCAACTGGAGAAAAAACAGTAAAAGAACTGTTAACAGAAGTCAAGGAAAATGCACTAAAAGCCTATGAAAACCAAAGCTGTCAATTTGAAGAGCTGATAGAAAAGCTGGACATAAAAAGAGATATGAGCAGAAATCTTCTATTTGATACAATGCTTACACTACAGAACATGGATATAGAGGATATAGAAATAGAAGGGCTTAAAATAGCATACCACGACCACAAGAACGAAACATCAAAATTTGACATATCACTAATGGCAGCAGAAGGACAAGCGGGAATACAGTTCAACCTGCAATACTGCACAAAACTATTTAAAGAAGAAACTGCAAGAAGAATGGCAAGCCATTACATAAACATACTAGAAGAAATATCCGAAAATGAAGAGATAAAGCTAAAAGAAATCAATATGCTGTCAAAGAAGGAAAAAGAACAAATATTAATAAGCTTTAATAACACAAAATCAGACTATCTAAGAGATAAGACAATACATCAACTGTTTGAAGATCAAGCAGAAAAAACACCAGACAAAACAGCAGTAGTATTTGAGGATAAGGAGCTGACCTATAGACAGCTAAATGAAAGAACAAACAGCTTAGCAAGAGAGCTGAGAGATAGGGGAGTAAGACAGGAAACCATAGCAGGAGTGATGGTGGAACGCTCCCTTGAGATGATAGTTGGGATATTAGCCATATTAAAGGCTGGCGGAGCATATCTGCCTATTGATGCTGATTATCCAGAGGAAAGAATAAGCTTCATGCTTAAGGATAGCAATGCAGATGTATTATTGACCACGGTATCATTAGCTGATAAAAAAATAGATTTCCATAATGAATTGCTTTGTATTGACAGCAAAGAGATATATGAAAACAGCACCGAAAACCTTGAGAATATTAATAGTCCCAATAATTTAGCTTATATTATTTATACCTCTGGAACAACCGGTACTCCTAAGGGTGTGATGATAGAGCATAGAAACGTAGTGAGCTTGATGAAATGTAATGATTTTTTGTTTGATTTTGATAGTAATGATATATGGACTATGTTTCACTCATATTGCTTTGATTTCTCCGTATGGGAGATGTACGGTGCTCTGTTATATGGCGGCAAGCTTGTTGTTGTATCGAAGATGACGGCAAAAGATACAACAAAGTTTTTGGAAGTATTAAAAAGAGAAAAGGTTACGATATTAAACCAAACACCGTCAGCATTTTATAGCTTAATAAGAGAAGAGCTAAAGACCAACCATAAGCAATTAGGAATAAAATATGTGATATTTGGAGGAGAGGCATTAAATCCAGCTAAGCTAAGAGACTGGAAGGATAAATATACTGAAACCAGATTGATAAACATGTATGGAATAACTGAGACAACAGTGCATGTAACCTACAAAGAAATAAGCTATGAGGATATAGAAGCAAACATAAGTAATATCGGCAGAGCTATACCTACATTAAGTACATATGTGATGGATAAGGATATGAATTTGCTGCCAATAGGAATACCGGGAGAGCTGTATGTAGGGGGGGCAGGTGTAAGCAGAGGGTACATAAATAGAACTGAATTAACAAAAACACGCTTCGTATCAAATCCATATAATCCCTCAGAAATACTATATAAGTCTGGAGATATAGTAAGCTTATGCGAAAGAGGTGATATGGAATATTTAGGAAGAATAGATAAGCAGGTAAAGATACGAGGCTATAGGATAGAGCTGGGTGAAATCCAAGATAAGCTGCAAAGGCATAATTTGATAAATGAAGCAATAGTTATTGCTAGAGAAGCCGAGGACAGGGAAAAATATCTTTGTGCATATATTGTTGCTGATAACCAGCAAATAACAGAAGAAAAATTGACCACAGCAGAGCTTAAAAGCTATTTATCTAAAATGCTTCCAAGCTATATGATACCATCATATTTTGTATATCTGGAGAAGCTGCATTTGACCACCAATGGTAAAGTGGATATTAAAGCACTGCCAGAGCCTATTGGATCGGTAAATATTGACACTGAATATGAAGCTCCTCGTAATGAAATCGAGGAAATATTGGCAGCTATATGGCAGGAAACTTTAGGCATAAAGACAAGAATAGGTATATATCATGACTTTTTTGATCTGGGAGGACATTCATTAAAAGCCACAACTCTTGCTGCAAGGGTTCATAAGGAACTAAATGTGGAACTACCCCTGCAAGAAATATTTAAAAATCCAAGTATAAAAGAAATGTCAGACTATATAAGTAAGGCTAAAAACAGCATATATAATTCTATAAAGCCAGTAAATAAAAAGGAACATTACATTTTATCCTCAGCTCAAAAAAGAATGTTTATTCTAAATCAAATGAATAAAGAAAGCATCAATTATAACATGCCATCAGTACTGGAGCTTAGTGGAATTGTAGATAAGGAACAGTTTCAAAGAGTTTTTGAAAAAATGGTGTTAAGACATGAGGTACTGCGGACAAGCTTTGAAATGATTAATGGAGAGCCTATGCAGAAAGTACATGAGGAAGCAGAATTTAAGATTGAATACCTAGAAGCAGAAAATCAAAGCATTGAGGAAATAGTAAGAAGTGCAATAAGACCTTTCGATTTGGAAAAAGCACCGTTACTGAGGGTTATAATTGTAAAACTTGCAGAGCATAAGCAACTGTTAATAACAGACATACATCATATAATATCCGATGGTGTATCAATAGCTGTTCTGATATCAGAGTTTTCAAAGCTCTATAAAGGTGAGGAATTGCCTGAACTAAGAATACAATACAAGGATTACGCACTGTGGCAGCAGAGTATGCTTAAATCCGATGAGCTGAAAAAACAAGAAGAGTACTGGCTAAATAGATTTAAACAGGAAGTGCAGCCTCTCAATTTACCTATAGATTATCCAAGACCTAGAATACAGAGCTTCGAAGGAGACAGTATTGACTTTATAGTGGATAAAGAGCTGACAAATAAATTATATGAAATATCTACAGAAAATAAAGCAACTCTATATATGGTGCTATTGGCCATATTTAACATCCTGCTATATAAAAATACCGGTCAAGAAGATATTGTAGTAGGAACTCCAATATCAGGAAGACCTCATGCAGATATACAAAATGTCATAGGCATGTTTGTAAATGTTCTGGCAATGAGAAATAGCCCGACAGGAAACAAAGAATTTAAAGAGTTTTTGACAGAAATAAAGGAAAATGCACTTAAGGCGTACGAAAACCAAGATTATCAATTTGAAGAGCTTATAGAAAAATTAAAAATCAAAAGAGATTTAAGTAGAAATCCTTTATTTGATACAATGCTGAATTTGCGTAACGTAGATGAAGCAGAGGTTGATCTTGGCAGCTTAAGCTTATGCCCTCTGGAAAATAAAATAGAAAGCTCAAAATTTGATATTAAATTATCCGTTTCAGAAAAGGATGAAATATTAGAATTTACCCTAGAGTATTCAACCAAACTATTTAAGAAAAATACAATGGAAAAGTTTGTACGAGACTTTATAAAAATTATAGAAGTAGTTACAAACAATCCTGCTATTAAATTGGCAAATATAGATATGCTTTCAGAAGAAGAAAAGCACGATATTCTTTTTGATTTTAATGATGACATAGAGGATGATTTTTAACAAGAGGTCAGAAGAAATCTATAAGCCAAGTAACTTACTAAAGAAAAAAAGTCTCAGTTGGGGGATAATCCCCCTTCTGGACTCTTTAGAATTAACATATTGCAGCATAATTATAATATCGGCTTTGAGGAGGGAAAAGTAATGGCAGAAAAGAGAACCTTGCAAAGGGAGCTGAATAAATGCTTTGAAGACTTTAAAAGCAATACAGCAATGGAGTATGGAAGTAAACATGCAACTTACGATTATTTGGACAAAAAATCAAATTATATAGCAAACAGAATATTGCAAGCTGATATTAAAGAGGTAAGCTTTATAGGAGTTTTAATGGAAGATAAGCTGGAGATGATTACATCAATAATTGGGATTATAAAAGCTAGATGTGTATTTGTTCCCCTAGATTCAAGCTATCCAGATAAAAGAATAGAAGCTATGCTCTCGGCATCAGATTTGACTTACATACTTTGTGATGAAGACAATAATACAAAATTGCATCAGATATCTAAGGATATATCCACTATGGTACTAAATGATGATTTTTATAAAACCAATGAAGAATATTATACTAAAAAATTAGATTTGGAATATGAAGAAGAAGATAAAATATATATATATTTTACCTCTGGTACTACAGGAAAGCCAAAGGCGATACTTGGGAAAAATATAGGACTATTGCAGTTTATCAAATGGGAAATTAAGGAATTTAACATTGACAGTAAATTTAGATTAAGCCAATTTACTCCTCAGTGCCATGACCCCTTTTTAAGAGATATATTTGTGCCATTATGTACAGGAGGAACAATTTGTATTCCAACTACCAGAGAAACTATTTTGGATGCTAATAATCTGGTGAAGTGGATAGAGGATAATAGAATAAACTTAATACACTGTACTCCCGGTCTATTTAAGTTGTTTAACATGGATGAATTAAATAACGATAACTTCCCCCAGCTAAAACACATACTTTTGGCTGGAGAAAGTGTAAGAAAAAAGGAGCTGGAAAAATGGTACAGCGTCTTTAAGGATAGAGTAGAAATTATAAATTTGTACGGACCAACAGAAACAACCCTTGCAAAATTGTTTTACAGAATCAAAATAGAAGATACTGCAAAAGACAACATACCAATAGGTAAGCCTATTACGGGTGCAAAGGCTATAATCTTAGATAAGGATATGAATATATGCGGTATAGGTAAGACTGGAGAAATATATATAAGAACACCCTACAGAACCTTTGGATATTATAAGGATGATAAATTAAATAAAGAAAAATTTATAATAAACCCCTTTAGTAAGGATATAAACGACATTATCTATAAAACAGGGGATTTAGGAAGGCTTAATCAAGATGGTGATATAGAATTCTTAGGAAGAATGGACAGGCAAATAAAAATAAGAGGCTTTAGAGTAGAATTAAATGAAATAGAAGGTGCTTTGCTCAGCCATAGCTTTATTAAGGATGCTGTTGTAATAAATAAGCAAATGGAAAATGGGGACAATTCACTATGCGCCTATATTATTAAAAACAATTGCAATGATATGAAAAAAATACCTGCTGTATCAGAACTAAAAGAGTATTTATCAAATAGGCTTCCAAGCTATATGATACCAACATACTTCATTTACTTAGAAAGTCTGCCTTTAAATAAAAATAGAAAGGTAGATTATGAAGCACTGAGCAAAATTGCTAATGATAGCAGTCAAGAAATTATTAAACCAAGAAATGAAAGAGAGAAAAAGCTAGCGGAAATATGGACTGAGCTTTTGGAAATAAACAATATTGGAGTAAAAAGCGGCTTCTTGGATATTGGAGGACATTCATTAAATGCAATGAAGCTGATACAAAAAATATATGAAACCTTTAAAGTAGAAATACATTTGGAAGAAATATTTAAAAACCCTACAATCGAAGAGCTAGCAAGCTATATAGAAAGAGCTGATAAATCTATATATAAAAGCATATTGAAGTCCGAAAAGCAGGAGTACTATCAGTTATCCTCTGCACAAAAAAGAATGTATATACTGAATCAGCTTTCCAAAAATGTTACAGATTACAATATGCCTTTAATACTACAATTAGAAGGAACATTAAATAAGAAACAGCTAGAAGATAGCTTTAAAGAGCTTATAAAAAGACACGAAATACTAAGAACAAGCTTTGTAACAATAGATGGAGAGCCTATGCAGAAGTTGCATGAAGAAATAGATTTCAATATAGAATATGTAGACATGGATAATGAAAATATAGAAGAAGTGATAAAAGCTTTTATAAAACCCTTTGATTTGAGTAAAGCCCCCTTATTTAGAGTCAGCATCGTAAGAATAAGGGAGAATAAGCACCTTCTAATGACAGACATGCATCATATAGCAGCAGATGGAACCTCCAGAAGAATCTTAATTTCCGAAATTTCAAAGCTATATAATAAAGAGGAACTGCAAGCTTTAAGAATACAATACAAGGACTATGCTCTGTGGCAGAATAATATGCTGAACTCCAAGGAACTTAAAAAACAAGAGGAATACTGGCTTGAAAGCTTCAAAGGGGATATACCTGTACTAAATATACCTACGGATTACCAAAGACCTTCAGTAAGGAGCTTTGAAGGAGCAAGCATTGATTTTAAAATCAATAAGATTCTTGCAGATAAACTTAATAATCTGGCTAGAAAAAATAGAGCTACCCTATATATGGTACTGTTAGCATCATATAATGTGCTGCTTTATAAATATACAAATCAAACTGATATAGTGGTTGGTTCACCTATAGCAGGAAGACCCCATGCAGATCTGCAAAATGTTATAGGCATGTTTGTAAATACCCTTGCTATGAAAAACAATTTGTCATCAGATAAAGCCTTTAATGATTTTTTGCTGGAGGTAAAGGATAATGCACTAAAAGCCTATGAAAATCAGGATTTTCAATTTGAGGAGCTTGTGGAACGAATAGCTGTAAAAAGGGATATGAGCAGAAATCCGTTATTTGATACAATGCTCATATTACAAAACATGGATGATAAAAATATAGAATTAGAGAACCTTAAGCTGTCAGTATACGACTTTAAAGATAATGCTTCAAAGTTTGATATTACCCTCAGTGCTGTAGAAATAGAGGAAGGTATTTATTTTAATCTTCAATATTGTACAAAATTATTTAAACATGAAACCATAGAAAAGTTAATCAAGCATTTTGTCACAATTCTTCAAGTGGTGGCTGAGCAACCATATTTAAAATTAAAAGAGCTTGAAATAATGTCCAAAGAAGAAAAGAAACGTATATTGCTTGATTTCAACAATACTAAGAGCATATATTCTGTGGACAAGACCATTCATCAATTGTTTGAAGAGCAGTCAGCAAAGACCCCTGACAATATAGCTGTTGTATATGGAGATAAAAGCCTGACCTACAGAGAATTAAATGAACGCTCTAACCAATTAGCAAACCTGCTGCGAGAAAAAGGAGTAACCTCTGACACAATAGCAGCAATAATGATAGAAAGATCCTTAGAAATGATAATAGGCATATTCGGAGTATTAAAGGCAGGAGGTGCATTACTGCCCTTAGATCCAAAGCTTCCTGAAAATAGAAAAAAATATATACTAAAGGATAGTGCCGCAGAAATTATTCTTGTAAGCGGTGCATCATATGAAAACAGCACAAATGAATTTAAGGGACATATCATAGATTTGCTGGATCTTGAACTAAAACAAAAAGGAACTGCTGATTTAAAAAGTATAAGTAAATCAGAGAATCTAGCATATATAATATATACCTCTGGAACAACCGGCAATCCAAAGGGAGTAATGCTTGAACATAAAACCTTGACTAACCTGACTGCATCACAGAATAATCATACAAATATAGATTTTAGCAGCAGTAAGGTTACCCAATTTGCCGCTATGAGCTTTGATGTATGTTACCAAGAGATATTTTCTACATTATTAAACGGCGGAGAGCTGTATATTCTTAGTGAACAAACTAAAAGTGATATAAATTTGTATTTAGAATTTATAAAAGAGAAGGAAATAAATATTTCTTTTTTACCTACTGCATATTTTAAATATTTATCAAGCAGTAATATATATATTGACAAACTATCCAACAAAATCAAGCACATAATTGTAGCAGGAGAACAACTGATAATTACTGAGGAAATGAAGAAAAAGCTAAAGCAAAATAACATATATCTTCATAACCACTACGGACCATCAGAAACCCATGTAGCAGCAATGTATACAATATACCCAGAAAGTGATATAGAAACAATACCGCCAATAGGAAAACCAATAGCAAATACCAAGCTTTACATACTAAGTAACGATAAACATATACAGCCTATTGGA
>CALGKJ010000083.1 GCA_937930535.1 uncultured Clostridia bacterium | reverse complement strand
GGATGCTCCCACTCCCCCAATTAATATTCTTAAGAAGTATAGCAGCTTAACGTACAGAATTTGCAAAAATCTGCCTATACCCTCTTAGGAATTAAAGAATTGAGGAGGAAGAAAAATGATAAACAACATACTTATGAAAGCTCATATAAGAGTAAAAACAGCATTATGTAACAATAGGGGTGCAGTAGGTAAGGAAGAAATAATAGGCATAGCGATTACAATGATAGTTGCAGCCTTTATAGTAATACCACAGCTTAGAAACTTTGCAACCAGCGTTATGACTTCCCTTACTGACTGGTGGGGTGTTACTATTTCACCTAGGATATTCAATACTAATTAATATTCAGAGGAGGTACAAGCTTCATGGTTCCAAAAGGATTGATAATAGGTATAAGTATAGTTTTCATGCTGTCAATAGTAGTATTCATGGTAGAGCTGTTTCTACCTTTATCCGCCAAGGCAGAGCTTGATTTGATAGGCAGAAAAGCACTGCTGCAAATGGAAAACAACAACGGACTAAGCCAAGCAGATATACAAAAATACAAAGATGAACTAAGAAACCTAGGCTTTGAAAATATAATAATAACAACCACCAAAGATGCCAAAAAAGGCGATGAATTAAGCCTTTTTATAGAAGCTGGCTACAAATACAGCAAGCTTTCTAACCTGTTTGCAAGGTCAGATATTAACCAGCTAATGAGATATAATAAGACTTCAATAGCTCGAAAGGTAGTAAATTGATGCTTAAAAGATATCTCAATAATAGAGGCGGAGCAGTAGGAACAGTAATAATAGCAGCGGGGCTTATAATATTTATACTGTTTCCTATTTTCTCTGTAGTATTTGAAAAGCACTTAATACATGTAAAAGGGCAAATGCTTAAGGATGCAATAGACATAACCAATATTGCAACCTATGAGGCTATAAAGACACAGCAAGGAGCAAAGGGAGACTTGCATATGAGAAGCAGCGATATACAAAATATATTCAAAAACCTGCTTATAAAGAATCTCAACCTAAATGGAGATATGACTCCCAGTGATGAGTCAATAGCCGAAGGGCAGGTCACTATACAAGCTATTGAAATATATACATCAGGCTTGCCTGCGGTATGCCCTCTGGGTAAGATTGTTAATAGGGCGGCAGTACATTCAATAATAAATGTACCCATAAAGCCGTCCCTATATAGGGGATTAATACTAAATGCAATAGGCAAGCAATATATAGAGTTGGAAATTCATGTTGATTCAGAAATACCTGTCAACAACTGAGCGGAGGTGTAGTAAATGTGAAGAAAATACTAATAGTAACAGCATTAATAATAGCACTTTTGGCTGTTGAAGTAGTAATAATAAAAACAGCAGCCAACTATGAACCAATGGTTGAGGTCATATATGCCAAAACCAAAATACAAAAAAACACATTAATAACAGAGGATATGCTCATAAGAAAAAAAATAAACTTTAGCTTGGTACATAGTCAAGCCATTAAGCAGGAAGGAGATTTGATTGGCAAGACTGCAATAGTTGATATAGAAGCCAATGAAATGCTGCTGCAAAGCAAAGTAGGACAGTATGTGCCAATGGAGGATATAGAGCTAAGCAATAAGGATAACAGGCTTTTCGCTATAGAGTTTAAGCCCGATCAGGTTAACGGCTGGTGGGTAAAGGTAGGACAGCATGTTGACATAATGTGCGTTCCTGCAAATTTAAAGGATATTAAGCAAATAAACATATCTGGAAAAGTGAAGGAAGAACAAAATACAGATAGTGAAAAAGAAATGCAGCAGCAAGAACAAGTAAATCAATCAAAGTCAAATTATGGTATAATAAAACTGGAAAACATAAGAATAGCAGCCATAATAGATGAAGGCGGAAGGCTTCTTGCTAATGAGCAGAGAACCTCCGTACCTAAAATAATAAGCTTTGAATTACAGCCAGGACAGGATGAGCTTCTGGCATGGGCTAAAGGCAACACCAGAATAGAAATATCAACTAGGACAAGCAGTGAAGATTAATAAATTGAGAGGTGGAATACAAATGAAAAGAATAATATCAATATTTTGCGTATTTACGATACTAGTCAGCATTTTTGCTATTGTTTCAGCAGATACAGAACAAATAAAATACTTTTTTATTGAAAAATGCGAGGAAGTACAATTTAAAATAACCTTTAAAGAAGGGAATGCAAGGGGGGTAATGGCATTACAAGACCCTTTAAGAAATCCTTACACATCAGCTTCTGCTGAATATAAAAAGAATCCTACAAGTTTTATTTATACTGTTAAAAGACCAAACTTGGGAAAATGGATGCTGGATATATATGGATATAGCTTTGATGATGTAGATTTTGAAATAATATACAAAAACAAAGAAGGACACGAATATGACGAGCGTTTCGGAATGCCATATATAAGCTCGCCAGTTGATAATAATATGAGAAAGTATTACATAATGCTTGATGAATACAGTGAAACAATACAAAAAAACATAAACAAAAGCTTTTCAGATGTTACTTCTAACCATTGGGCTACCCCTTGTATATCAAAATTAAGTTATTTAGGAATCATAAATGGCAGAGGTGGTAAGTTTTATCCAGAGGATAATACAAAAGTTAATGAATTTCTAAAAATGATGGTAGTTACTATGGGCTATGAATTACCAATGAACTTGACGAATTGGTCAAAACCATATGTAGACAAGGCAAAAGAGCTGAAGCTTATAGATGATAAGGAATACACAGATTACAATGTGCCGATAACCAGAGAACAAGCTGCAAAGATATTGGTAAGAGCAACGGGTTTAAAGGAAGACCTGCCTGATAACAATTTGATACTAAAAATAAAGAACGATATAAAAGACCACAGGAAAATAGATGGCTATAAGCTGCATGATGTCTGCACCAGTTATGCAGTAGGGCTTATAACCGGCATAGATGGATATTTTAAGCCACAGGATAACCTTACAAGAGCTCAGGCAAGCACAGTGATAATGAGATATATTGACAGGGACTTAAGACAGCCTTATGTCCCTGTAGAGCTGAGAACAGTAAAGACAGTTACCCTTCCAAACAACCAAGGGGAGTTTGTTAAGGTTTATCCAGGGCAGTACCCAGAAGCAATAGAAGCAGCAATAAAGCTTGATGAAGCTCGAAAGCTTTCTAAGGGTGCAAATGATATAAGATTCTTAGGTTATCATGAAGAAATAACATCATGGTTCTATAAGGATGTAGAGAGCAAGTTGAGAGGTACATGTACAAAATCAAATGCAGACATAGAGCTTTTGAATATGTCAATTGATATCTATACCCTTAACTATAATTATACGAACCGTTCGATATATACCATTGATATATCTGATATTGAGGATACAAAGAATACTCACATGGATACAATTTTGGAGATGTTTAAATTCTGGTTTAAGGATGAATATAAGGAACCATATGAAAAACTTGTACAATTCATGAATACTAATAACAATGGCAAGTATATAAGCTATGAAAAAAAATATAACTCAAAAACATTTTTCATATCCAAATCCGGCGGAATAGCAGTTAGAATATACGCACAATAGGAGGATAGTGTATGAAAAAGCTTAAACTAACAATTGCTTTACTGCTAATACTATCAATGCTTATTACGGACTTAACACTTTTTAATATTATTACTGCACAAGCAAATACAAATGATGCCTTTTACTATAAACAGCGATTAGCTAATGGCGAGACCTGGGAAACCATAAGGCAGGAGTTAGGACTGCCTTACGGAGTATCTCGGTTCTCACAAAATGGATATGAGTTTAATTTTGACTTATGGCTTGATAATACAAAAAAAATAACTGTATATGGTTCTTATATTGATATTGAGGACAATGACTTTACAGAGGGAACACAGAACCCCACAGGGCAGCCATATTATACAAATTCCAAAGGTAGTCGAGGAGAATACAGATATCATGGCTTTGATGAAAAAGGCAATAAATATACTAACATTAACTTTATAAATGATGCTGACAGCAAACGAAAGGCTTACGAAAAAAGATGGATTAAAGAGCCTTGGGAATATGCCAGAACTAAGCCTGATATTAGTGATTATAATAAAATCGCTATTAGGGGAAAAAACCCACAAGAACAACAGCAGGTAAGACAATGGCTCAAAACAGACTTTGCAGAGTTCAACACACTAGCTGGAACAAAAGCAACAGACCATTACAACTACTTCAATGTGGAGACACCTTCAGGACTTCTCAACTATGGCGAAGCTGTAGGCTACCATAGAACAAGCAATGGAGTGGAATGGTATCAAACATTTTCTTTGCCAAAAGCATTATCTAAGGTTGCAACACCAGTAAAAGCTGGTATTGAGATATTGGATTTTAATTATGAGCCTTATGGTCCTGATAGACCAATCCGTTTTAATGGTATTATTTCAGTAGAATTTATAGTAAAGGTTACATCGACACTAATGGACAAGGACTATTATAGAGACCCTATATTATGTGATATTCATTTCACACGTTTTGATATAAAAAACCCAGTTTTCAAATTAGCAAATTCAGAAGGTATATTCAAAAACATATATACAGAGTATGAAAGTGACAGTATAGACCCATATTCACCAAACTATAAAGTGGTTAAATACTACAGGTTTACGCTGCAAGACAACGAACAAAATAGACTTAAGAAAAATATAACCTTCAACGCAAATACAAGCTTCATGTATTTGGGTAAAGGTGGAGAATCCGAACTTGCTTCCGCATGGGCGACAGCTCCGATTAGCTGGGAAGAGCCCATAGAGACAGATTTTAATATTAACAAGTTGATTGTTAAAAAGAAAGGCGAAGAAATAAGCCTGAAGGATATAAACTACAGCGATGCAAGCAGAGGGAAAATAGATAAATACTATTATGTTATACAAGATAAAAGCAACGCTGTAAATTATCACGAATTTAATTTAGATACACCTGTGAAAGATATAGTAAATACAAGGCTTAAAAGCTTTCTACAGGGGTATGTAAACAATGCAGCAGCAGACAAAGAAAGCACATATGAATTTAATTTAATACAACAGGTTGTAAACAATACAACAAGCTATACAACACACGCAGTTAAAAGTATAACCCTTAAAATAATTCCTGATGATTCACCGATTCCGACACCGATACCAACACCGACTCCAACTCCAGTACCTGATGAAGGAGAAGGTGAGCAGCAAGGAGGGACAGGCAGCGGAGGATTTGTAACCGAAAAACCTAAGATTTCCGCAAATCCTGATGTATATATTCCTAGTGATGTATTAGACATAGTACCCATGACAGAAGCATATGACCACACAAAAGGCTTTAAAAGCAGGAAAATAACTATAGATGGTGTACCAGTAGACAATATTTTTGATAATTATATATGGGGTGATGATGCTGACGGTTTTCATCTTGTGAAAATAGAATATGAAAGTAATGATGGGCTTTTATCAGAGTATATCACATGGGTACTAGTCCATGACACTAAGCCACAAGCAGGCTTTAAGATATCAGGGACTTTCAAGGAAAACAGGCTTTTAACAATAGT
>CALGKJ010000082.1 GCA_937930535.1 uncultured Clostridia bacterium | reverse complement strand
TATAAAAGTAAATAGATAAGAACATGGGGGTTATACCGTGTTAAGGCTAATAAGAAATAGAAAAGGTTTTACTTTAATTGAAGTATTACTAAGCTTAACCATATTAATGATGGTGCTTGTTCCATTATCATCATTATTTATTACTACAGCAAAAGTTAATACTACTTCAAAGGAACGTATGATTGCCAGTCAGCTAGCTCAAGAATATATGGAAAGAATCAAGGGAGCTGCAAATATTGAACCCTTTATTAATGGAGATTTTGATAATGATAATATCATGTTATATAATGTTGTAAAAAACGGAAAACACTATATTTTAAAGACAACAATTACAAACACAGCGGTAGAATATTCAAAAACTATTGGACAAGATTTGCCTGATGCAAACCTTGTCATAGACCAGTTAACCGATAATAGCACAATTCTAATTGACATTAATGATGTTTACATAAATGGCACACCTAATATGTGTCAGCTTGTTACAGTTCAGGATATTGTAATATTTATTATCTTTAAGGAAGAAAAAACTATAACAGTTGCTAACACATCAGGAAAAGCTGTAAGTATATATTTAATAAAGGATGCTTCTTCAGCAGATGTAAACATGAGTGTAAATATTACAGAGGGTAATGTAAAAGTCGTAAAAAATGTGTTTGATAGTACTATTTTTAACACAGATGAGAAAGCGGGCTTTGTAAATTGGGTATATCATATTACTGTAGAAGTATATTATGATAAAAATGGACTGCTTACAGATGATAATAAGCTTATTGAGCTTAAAAGCTTAAAAAGAATGAATTAGGGTGTGTTGGTATGATTTTTAAATATATCAAATCCAATAAAGGCTCAACTTTGGTGATGGTTATACTCATTATATCTATTTTAAGTATATTAGGTATGGCATTATTGTCACTATCTTTTATGAATCTCAGAATGAAGCGGATGGATGAGAATATAAAAAATTCCTTCTATTGGTCTGAGTCCTGTATAGATGAAGCCTACGCCATTACTTGCAAAGTAGTTCAGCAAGCAATAGAGGATGGTAATACTTATGTAAGCAATGAGCTTGTCCAACTACTTACAAGCCAGCGTATGGAATTGGAAAATAAAACAGCAGAGGATGAAGTACAGGACACAGAATACCTTAATGCTGATGGAACAGTAAAGCAAGCCAAGCTGGAAGGGCTTTTTAATAACTGGTTTAAAGCCGGCTTTAATGATGCTATAGCTGCCAGTAATATTTATTACATGCTTAGCACTAAGTCAAGCTATAATACAATTGATGAATCCAAGGATATCATAATATCTATTGCTAACCCAGAGGCAATTGACAGTGACAACAACCACGTTATAGACCAGCACAGATTTACCGTCGTTTCAACATATAAAGAAAATAAAGTTAGCAAGACAGTAAAAGCTAGATTCCAGATAAATGTACCGGATTACAATACTCCAATGATTGTTAACACTAACATTGTTCAATTATCTGATAATATATTATGGGATAAGGTAATAGCATCAGATAAAAATATTTATGTCTTAGGTGACGATGTAAATATAGATGGAAATGTATTTGCGCGAGGTGAAAAACCGGCAGATTTAACAAAATCCAGAGACTTTGGAGGTATTGTAGTAGGCTTAAATTCAAAATCAGGCAGGCTCAGCATAACGGGAAATGTTGCTACAGACAGTTATTTTCATGCAAATGCAAGCAGCTCCAATATAAATGTTACAGGAAATGTATACTGTGATTCTTTGGTTGTACAGGATGGTATAAGTGGTGCTAATATAAATATTAACGGTCAGGTTAGCACAAAGGACGATCTTGAGCTTAATGGAAGTGCGAGTACCATAGCAATTAATGGAGATTACTATGGATTTTCTGATGGCTCGTCAGTACAAGCAGGACATGATGAAAGCAGCAGCATAGTATTTAACAGCATTGATCTGGGGATAAATTCATGGCTGAGGGTAACGGGTAAAGCATATATTGGAGGTACTGTATATATTAATACTGTACCAAATAAATATCAAACAGGGGAAAGTGTTGCCTTTAAGAGGAGTCCCAATTATCTTGCCTATGGCTACAGGTTTTTGGAGCAGGATCGAGATAAACTTAATACCATGTTATTGTCACAAGAGGAATTAAATAAGTATCTTGGATTATACTCCAGATTTAATTCTGAAAACATATTATTTGAATTCTACGAACCATTATATGTAGCGGACAAATTTGTTAATCCCAGTGAAGAAAAACTCAATGTTTTTGATAAAAGAGACTATATTTACTTATATAACTTAATTTATCCAGATAGAATTTATAAGGGTACAAATGTCATAGATGACATTACACGCAGTGGTGTTTTTCTCCCTGGGATGGTATATTCGGCTGGTACTTACGTGGATAATGGGGTACTAAAAACAAAAGACTTTTTGTTGCAATACAAAGAAGAATATGAAGAACCTCAAAAGGAAGCCTATAGAAAATATGTAAATCATATGGGTGATTCAGAAGAAGCAGGAAGTGTAGATAAAGAAGCCGACAAGGTGTATATATATGAGCGTTTCAACTTTTCAGGAGCGAATATAATACCAAATGAATTCGAGGTTAATCAAAGAAAAGAGCTTGTATTGGTAGATAACTCAGGAAATCCCCTGGAGCTTATTGGTCCTGATGGGGTAGACTCAGTAGCTGGAGTAATGCATAGGCAGTATAATATTTATGGAGAACGGTACAAAGGTCTGATACTGACTACGGGAGATGTTTATATTTCCGGCAAAATTGATTTTGAAGGCACTATTCTGACTACCGGAAATATCTATATATTAGATGGGGCACAGGGTCAGCAGACTAAACGCTTTAAGAGCAATATAAGCTATGTAAAGCATAAAATCATAGAAAATAATCTTATAAATAGATTCATAAATAATTATGGAAGTCCAAAACCCTTTGTATATGAGTCTAATATTTTTATTGATTCTGATGGAAATTCCTATATAGCTTCAAATAATATTGTAAAAATCATAAGCTGGAAAAAGGAATAGGTGTATCCGAAAGGAGAAAGCATATGAAACTGAAACGTATAAAAGGATATTCACTTATTGAGCTTGTTATTGTGCTAGGTATTATAGGTATAATATTATCCTCAATCAGTAGCTTTTTTATAGCAAATCTAAAGGCTTCAAGGAGGGCTGATGAACAACTGGAAGTGCAGCAGCAGCTTCAAAAAACACTTTCCATATTTACAGACAGGATACAAAATTCAATAAGCATTAGCTATGCCGAAAACGGCAGTGATATAATTTATATAATAGAGTATCTAAGAGACGTTAATTATACTGATACTGCTACAGATCAAATAAAGCTTTCTAAGGCAGAAAATAAAATATTAGTAAATAGTGTTGATTCAGCAAGCTGCATTAGAGATATCAATATAATACCTCTCGATGAGGCTGGAAGTGAGCTTCTAGCAGAGGAATACAATACTATTGAAAAGCTTAATAACCAGCTTTCAACAGCGAAAATGCTGAAAATACAAGTGCTTTCGCAGAAGGGCAATACTCAGCAGAATGTATCAACTATACTGTTCAGAAGAAATTTATACTAAAAAGGAAATCAAATTGATTTCCTTTTTTTACTTATATAGTTGAATAAATGGGACTTTAGTAGTATTATAAAATTAGGGGAAATGTATTTTTGTAACACTATATAAATCTTTAAAATAAAACTAAGAGGTGATATATTGAACAAAAGAACCACTCTGATTATTAGAATAATAAGTATTCTATGTGCCTTAGCACTAATTTCGGGCATATTATTAACCTTTCTTTATGCTGATAGTGATACACCCAGCATATGGGCTGAGGAGGATATTAAAAAGGCCATTCGGCTGGGCTTGGTACCTGAGGAGCTCAGATCTAACTATACGGCACCCATTAAAAGAAACGAGTATGCAGCACTTGCTGTACAGCTTTACAAGAAGTCAGGAAAACAAATTATAATCAGAGAAAGTAATATCTACACCGATATAGAAGGTGATTACTACCAAAAGCAGCTTATAGAAGCTTATAATATGAGAATAATTAATGGATATCCTGATAAAAGCTTCAAGCCGGCTAATAACATATCCAGAGAGGAAATAGCAAATCTTATTGTTAATCTTATTACGGCTTTGTTTCCAGAGGATGAGCTTAAAGACACTATATCTTATGACTTTTATGATAAAGACAAAATAGATGAATGGGCACTGCCATTTCTAAATTACTGCTACAGCAAAGGATTTATTAAGGGTATAGCACCGATGACCATAGGACCAAAGGCTGCAACTACAAGGGAGCAGGCAATAATAATGCTATACAGGCTGGCTGTTGCCAGAGAATTATTAAATCAAGACAGTATCCAGCCTAGCATAACAGGCGATGGTCAAACATCTAATGTAAATAGTAATATTTCCCTTATCGATGTACTAGCTTGCATAAATGAACCAGGATATTACGATATACTCCAAAGCAGTGAGGAAAAGCTCATTATAAAATCACAATCAGGAATATATTATATAAGACTAACTAAACAAAACAATAAGCTAAAAATGACAGCAGAGACAAAGGATGCAACTGACAGCGAATTTAGATATCTCATAACTAACCTCTTAAATGCATCTGCTTATGCAGATAAAGCGAAAAAAGTATTCATTTCCAGTCTTGAAGCTGCTTCTGAAAACGAAAATATGTATTTCGGAGAACAGAAAGCTGAACAATATCTTTTAAACGGATATACTATAACCTCGACGGATAACACAAAGATATTTGTTCTGATGCTGGAGGAATATTAAATATTAAATTATTTAAAAGGGGGGGAGTAAAATGAAAAAAAATGTTAGCTGGCTTTTAGTGCTTTTAATGCTGTTAACAGCTCTGTCGTTGGGTGTTTTTGCAAATAGTACTAATTATTACGATATTGATGGAGTAAGACACGGAAATGCAGTATTTTGGATAAGAATACATAACAATCAATGGGAATTCAAAGCTGTGGACAACAGAAAGCCAAAATCAGCGGATTACAAAGCAACTGTATGGGTAGACGGAGTAAAGGTTTATAGCAATACAGCAATAAGAGATGGTGTTATAGTAACAGGCAGAGCAGAGGAAAATCAATATAGCTATGGAACGCATACTATAAAGGTTGAATTGGTTATGCTTAATCATACTAAGGTATACATAGAGCAAGGCGATTGGGGCTCTAATAGTACTGGCGGAAATAATGTACCAACTACAGGAAAAAGTATGCTTGGCAGACTAAATTATCCTAATAACGGTATACTTAATGGATGGGCATTGATTCCAGATAATATAACAGAAACAGCAGAAATAGTTTTTTATGCAGATGGACCATTGGGACAGGGAAGCTTTCTAAAAACCATCCCTGCTAATTTACCTGATTTGAATCTTTATTGGAATCAGATTGTCAACAGCTACAATAATATAAATCATGCCTTTGAAATAAAGTTAAGTGAGATGGGGCTGGGTGCAGGTACAAGATGGATTTATGCTTATGCAATAGATCCAAGCGGTAAGGCTGCTACTACTGAAATAGGACGTTATCAAGTCAGCACAGCAAACATGCAGGGGAGCTTAGACGAGTATGAAGATGGGCTGCTTAAGGGCTGGGCTGTTATTCCAAACAATCTCTGGGCAAATGCAAGAATAGAGTTTTATGTTGATGAACCAAAGGGGGAAGGCATTTTAATCCACAGCACATATGCTGACAAGGATAGGTATGATTTATATACAAATGGTATTGTAAGCTCAAGTGCCAATATAGCGCATGGCTTTGAGGTGGATATACAAGATTTTGATCTGGCTCCTGGAGAAAGAATGATTTATGTTTATGCAGTAGATCCTTTTTCAGGGAATAATAATACTGTAGAAATAGGAAGCACAGAAGTAAATATAGGCTTAATAGAGCAGGAAGCCCCTGTTTTATCCTATGAATTAAGCATAACGGAATGGACTAAAAAAGATGTTACTATAAATCTTACAGTAACAGATGAAAGCGGCATAAAATGGATTCACAGCTTAAGCGACTTAAGCTGGAAAAGCGGGAATAACAAAAAGAGTATACAAGAAGCATATAATGCATGGACAAACGGAGACTACGTTTTTGAGGTAATAGATATAAACAATAATGTAAAACAATATACTGTTCCAGTAAATAATATTGATAAGGAAGGACCATTCGGTTTTTTCTGTAATTTGAGAAATGAGAATGGCAATACATATGTAGACTTGGTAGCCATAGATGTACCCGGCACAGGACTATCCGGCTTAAAAACCATTAAATATGGATACAACAATGGACGTGGTGTAGGGAACTATCCTGCTGAGTGGACGACTATAGTTATTAATGAACAAGGTCAGCTAATAAAGAATATACCAATACTTATTAATGGCAAAGACAATAAATTTGTTTTTATTTACTTAGAGGATCATGCAGGAAATGTTTTTGCTCCTAAGCTTGGATATGGTCCATTTAAAGGCAGTACAGTAGTATTTGATTTTATGGAAATAAAGGCAGACAGATATTTTGATCAAAACCTTGGGAAATACTGCTATAGGCTTGAGCCAAGCTTTTCTGAAAGTAATATACCAATAGAAGAGTACAAGTGGGAAATTATAAGCGGCAGTGATAAAATGACTCTATATAACAGCAGTGCAGATGATCCAATTATTACAGTCACAGATCAAAATGGCGGAGGTACAGCAATTATAAGACTTAGTGTTAGAATAGGGAAACAGTGGTTTCAAAAGGAAATAACCATTACACTGGGTACTCCTGTTTCGATAAACCTGAGTGAGCAATATAAAAAGGTACAACAGGTTGAGGTTACAATCAATTTCTTGGAAGATGCAGCTATTAAGCAGTACAAAATAGGTGAGACAGGTCAATGGATAGACTATACCTCACCCTTTAAGATTATTGAGAATACAACCATATATGCTAGAGTCATTGATAATAAAGGAGCAGAATACACAACAAGCTGTCAAATAATAAATATTGACAGAATAGCACCAATAGGAACAATAATATACAGCAAGACTGAGCCGACAAATGAAGATGTGGTTGCTGTTATAGTATTTGACGAGGAAGAAGAGGATTACATTGATATAATCAGTGGTGACGGCTCTGATTTTTATACCTTTAGCGAAAATGGTGAATATGTATTTGCATTTATGGATCAGGCAGGCAATATAGGGACGGCTGTTGCTAAAGTGAACAATATTGATAAGATTGCACCGACAGCCATAATACAGTATAGCACTGCTGCTAAAACTAAAGATGATGTAGTCGCTGTATTAATACCCAGTGAACAAATAATAGTTATAAATAATGATAACAGCAGCAAATATACTTTTACCTGTAATAACGAGTTTGTCTTTGAGTTTAAGGACTTAGCGGGAAATATAGGTACTGCTAAAGCTATTGTTAATAACATAGATAAAGATCCTCCTACAGGTACATTTTCCTATTCTACAACAGAACCAACAAAAGAAAATGTTATAGTAACACTGATTCCCAGTGAAAATATAACAGTTACTAATAATGATGGGGCTTTGACCTATACATTTACTAATAATGGAGTATTTACATTTCATATGTTAGATGAAGTGGAAAATGCAGGCTTTGCAACGGTTAGAATTTCCAATATTGATAGGGAAGTAGATGCGTACGTGGAATACAGTACTGAGCTGCCGACATATGGAGAGGTTACAGCAACTCTCAAAGCAAATGAGAGCATTATTATAATAAATAATAACCAGCTTTCATCATACACCTTTAGTGAAAATGGTGAATTTGTATTTGAGGTTGCAGATGCTTTAGGAAATACAGCTATGATCAAGGCGGTAGTAAGCAATATACAGTTAGCTGCACTGCAGGATATTTCAATGATTCAATTAAAATCTACAATTAGCGGAGAGAACAAGACCTCCGTAATACAGGGCGGAAGTTTACCCTTTATCGTAAAACTTATTACAGATAAAAACGGACAGCTTGCACTTGAACTGGACTGCTTAGATATGAATATACTTGACAGTATTGATTGCAGTCAAGAATTCTTTTCGTTTATTACCGTAAGAGAAACAATAAAGGATCAATATGGGAACGTATATACATTAGAGCCGGCTAATGATGGAAGTAAAAGGTTTGTATTGAAATCCAGCAAATCTCTTGATAAAGGAATCGAATATCAGATTAAAATAGTTATCAGCATCAGCGAAAGCTTGCCAAAGGATAGCTATCAGCTAAAAGTTCCAGGAACAAATCAAACCCTTCAAATTAATGTTATTGAGATACCACCATTACTATAAAGAATGTAAAGCTAATATTTATTAATAAAACTCAACCACCGGTTGAGTTTTATTAATAAGAATAATTGCATATTCTTATATAAATCTTATAGAGAAACAACTTCAAAATTGAATTTATGCAGTTGTTTCTCTATAAGATACTAAGTGCTTTATTATATAAATGAAGGAATTTGAGATGTTTTGTTGAATATCTCTTTTGGAAATGAATAATCACTCGTACATTAAATTTATGTTAATAATTTATGTATCAATTTAATAAGCAAATTTAGGAGGAATATTATATGTTTAAGCTTAAAAACTATATGGAAGAAATTGTAGCTCATAAGATAGACCAGCTTTTAAAAATTATGAATTTTTGCAATTGCGAGAAATGCAGACTTGACATAATGGCAATAGCTTTAAATGATTTGCCGTCAAAATATGTAGTAACAGAGAAAGGTGAGTTATTTACAAAGCTGAAGGAGCTGGAAAGTCAGTTTGAGGTTGATGTGGAAACAGCTATAGTAAAGGCCGCACTATTTGTAAGTAAAAATCCTAAACATTAGGGAAAAATAGCAGGTGATTGCTTTGAATTTAATACTTATTGGATTTATGGGAGCTGGAAAAACTACCATAGGGAAGTATCTGGCAAGTGAGAATCATATGAATTTTATTGACACTGATGAATTAATAGAACAAAATAACTCCATGCTGATTAAAGATATATTTAAAAATTATGGAGAGGAATATTTCAGAAAACTCGAAAGTGAAGCCATAGATAAGCTGGTATACGCTGAAAACACAATAATCTCAGTTGGCGGCGGTGCTGTAATGTTTCACAATAATATGGAGAAGCTAAGGAATATAGGATGTGTAATATTCCTTAATACACCTATAGAGCAGATTTTTAATAACATTAAAGGAAGCTTTAGACCATTAGTAGGACACAGCATGGATAAGGAGAAAACAAAAAGCTTATACGAAAGCAGGTTGTCCACCTATATGAAAGCAGATATTGTAGTTAATACAGATAATTTAAGCATAGCTGAGATTTCAAAGACTATTACTGAAATAGTGGGTGTAAAGCCAAATTTATAGCAGATTAGGGCAAACTGCTGTTCACATTGCATATTATATGATAATATATTTTTATGGTATAATGTGAATCAAGGAGATAATGATGGAAAAAATACTTGTTATAAATGGTCCTAATCTAAATATGTTAGGCGTCAGAGATAAAAACATTTACGGTTCTTTTACACTTCGGGAGATTTGCGATTTAATATCTGATGAAGCTCAAAAATGCAATATTGCTGTTGATTTTCTACAGTCAAATATAGAAGGCGAGCTGGTAACTGCAATACAAAAAGCCTTGGGAGGCTATAATGGTATAATTATAAATCCAGGTGCCTATGGGCATTATAGTATTGCCATAAGAGATGCTATTGAAGCTGTGAGCATACCATGTATAGAAGTACATATTTCGAATATCTATAAAAGAGAAGAATTTAGGCATAAATCAGTAATAAGCCCTGTATGTCTTGGACAAATAACAGGATTAGGATACTATGGATATATTTTGGCATTACATGCCATTGATAATTTTTTGAAAGGGGTTAAATAGATGATAAGCATGAGGTTAGATAAACTTCGTAAGGCTATGCAGCAAAATGGATTAAATGGAGTATTTATATATTCTAAGGAAAATAGAAGATATTTAAGCGGATTTACAGGCTCAACAGGATATATAATAGTCAGCAGCAGCAGAGCTGCTTTTATTACAGACTTTAGATACATAGATCAAGCTCAAGAGCAATGTAAGGGCTATGAAATAATAAAGCACGAAGGCGCTTTAAACGATGTTATAAATAAAACTATAGCTGAACTAGGTATTACCAAACTGGGGATAGAAGACAGCTTTATGACTGTAAGCTTTTACGAAACACTGAAAAATGATCTGATAGATGTAGAACTCGCGCCAATTAAGGATATAATAGAAAATATACGTCTAATAAAGGATGAGTATGAGGTTGAATGTATAGCAAAGGCAGCAGAATACGGTGACATGGCTTTTGATCATATAATCAAATACATAAAGCCTGGCGTGACTGAGAAACAGGTAGAACTGGAGCTGGACTACTACATAAAAAAGATAAGTGGCAATCCTATGTCCTTTAATGCAATCGTTGTATCAGGAATAAGATCATCGCTTCCTCACGGAGGACCATCTGAAAAAGTAATAAATAATGGAGAATTCTTGACACTTGATTTCGGTTGTGTATATAATGGATATTGTTCGGATATGACGAGGACAGTATTTGTTGGAAAAGCAAATGAAGAACATAAAAAAATATATAATATAGTACTAAGAGCACAAAGTGAGGCTCTGAACCATATAAAAGCAGGAGTTCCTGCAAAGGCAGTAGATAAGGCGGCAAGAGATATAATTGACGGCGAAGGCTATGGACAATACTTTGGTCACAGTCTTGGGCATGGTGTAGGTCTTGCGGTGCATGAGGAACCTAAAGTTGCAGCCCAAGGCACTAAAACTCTTGAAACAGGCATGATTATCACTGACGAGCCAGGCATTTATATTCCTGATTTTGGCGGAGTAAGAATTGAAGATCTGGTGCTTGTAGAGGAAAATGGCTGTAGAGTCTTGACAAAGTCTCCAAAGCACCTGATAGAAATATAATATTTATGATTGAAGTATTCCAAGTTATTAGTGAACTCCTAATGAGTTACTTAACTATAATTAAATTTTGCAAAATAAATACAAATGAATACGGAGGGATTTCGGATGCTATCAGCAGGTGATTTTAGAAAAGGTTTAACGTTTGAAATGGATGGACAAATATTTACAATTATAGATTTCCAACATGTTAAGCCAGGCAAGGGAGCTGCATTTGTAAGAACAAAAATAAAGAATATTATTACAGGAGCTGTGGTAGAAAGAACTTTTAACCCATCAGATAAATTTCCGCCAGCTCATATTGAAAGAAAAGAAATGCAGTACCTGTATGAGGACAGCGGATTATATTACTTCATGGATAATGAAACCTATGAACAAATTCCGTTGAATCATGATCAAGTAGAGGATGCAATAGTATACTTAAAGCCAAATGATAATGCAATAATCAGATTCTATAAAGGTGAGGCATTCTCAGTAGAACCGCAAAACTTTGTTGAGCTTGAAGTTACTCAAACAGATCCAGGCTTCAAGGGTGATACAGCTACAGGTGCTACTAAACCAGCTACACTGGAAACAGGTGCTGTAGTAAACGTGCCTTTGTTTGTAAATACTGGTGATAGAATAAGAGTGGATACAAGAACAGGGGAGTACATGGAAAGAGCATAATACATTACATTAATGTCAATTTAGCATTTTAAAAGATGCTTAATGAATATCATTCTTAAGAGTGGACAGAATATACATGAAAGATAATTGATACTGAAATGTGAAACACTTTCAAGTGTCAAATGACCCAAAACAGTTTAAAGGAGGAGTAACAGTGGAATATTTATACGAAAGAATAGCGTACCTTAGAGGATTATCTGAAGGAATGAAAATTGATGAAACCTCAGATAAAGGCAAATTATTATCAAACATCATTGAGGTGCTTGGCGACTTTGCTGATGCAATCAACGAGCTTAACGATCAACAAGTTGAACTTGATGAATACGTTGAAGCTTTAGACGAAGATCTTTCTACAGTAGAAGAAGAGCTTTTCAGCGAAGACGATGAATATGATTATGAAGATGATGAAGACGATTATGATTATATAGAAGTTGAATGCCCGCACTGTAAGGAATTCGTTTATCTTGATGAAAGCTTGTTAGAAGACGGTGAAGAGGTTCTTTGCCCAAGCTGTCATGAGCCAATAGAAATCGAGATAGATGAAGATTGCTGCTGCTGCCATGGACATGAGCAGGAAGACTAATTTATAATTTAATTCAACAAAAAGGTTTCCGTTTAACGGAAACCTTTTATTTTTTTGTTAGCAAAATGCTATTTATCAAGTATTATTTATAGATAACCAACTTCAAAATTAAAACTTTCGGGTTGCTTATCTATAAGACTAAGCAATACTTGATAATTTTTTTGGACACGTTAGTTATTTTTTTAGATAAGCACTCATATGTATATAAATAAGCATGTCTAACAGATGAAAGACTTAATGAGCTGCATATGAAGTGGAGTGATATAAATGAATGCGGGCTATATAAATGATTTATTAAAGTATGTACCTTCAAATCTGCGTGGTATGTTGGAAAAACTGCCTGATAATATTAAAACCCATGTTGAAGAAATCAGATTGCGGATAGGTCGCCCCTTTATGATTGGCGGTTGTGGAAAGGAATACTTTTTGGGAAGAAATGGCTTGGAAAGTGTAAGCAGCCAAATGTATATTGTTACTGAGGAAGATATTAAATCGGCTGTGCAGCTTATCAGCAATTTCTCTTTATACTCAGTAGAGGACGAGATACGCAACGGTTATATTACGGTTAATGGCGGACATCGTATAGGACTAAGCGGAAGAGTCGTGATTGATAACAATAAGGTAAGAACAATAAAAGATATTTCTTTTCTCAACTACAGAATTGCAAAACAGATTATAGGAGCCGCCAATAAAATAGCAGGCTATATTATAAGGTCACCCGATACCGTATACAACACTTTGATAATATCGCCGCCCCAGTGCGGAAAAACAACACTATTAAGAGATCTAATCAGGCAGCTTAGTAATGGATTAAAGGAATACAACTTTCAAGGTAAAAAAATCGGACTTATAGATGAAAGAAATGAAATAGCCGCCTGCAGCTTTGGAAGACCAAGAAATGATGTTGGAATACGAACGGACGTAATGGATAGCTGTCCAAAGGCAGAGGGGATTATTATGATGATTAGATCTATGTCGCCAGAAATAATAGCCACTGATGAAATAGGCAGGAGAGAAGATGCTGAGGCTATTTTAGATGCCATAAATGCAGGGGTAAAAGTTATTACAACAATTCATGGCAATGATTTGGAGGACTTTCTTAGAAAAAACTCACTAGAAAAGCTTTCAAAAGATTTATTTGAAAGGATTATTATTTTGAGCAGAAAAAAAGGAGTAGGAACAATAGATAAAATATACGACAAGGAAGCCAATTTAATATTTTCTATTGATGATAAGATAAATAATCTGCAAAATAAACAAATATCAAGTTAGGAGGAAACAGACGTGCTGCTAAAATTAATTGGCGGAATATTTATAATAACCGCTTGCGGTTTGTTTGGTATAGCTGCATCAAATAAATATAGAGGCAGACCCAGAGAGCTTAGAAATCTGAGATCATCCCTCCAAATGCTTGAAACAGAAATAATTTATGGTGCTACGCCCCTTCCCAATGCTTTTAATAACATTGCGGATAAATCCTGCAAGGTCTGGTATGATTTTTTTAAGCTTGCTTCAATAAATCTTAATAGTGGTATTTATTATTCAGTAAAAGAAGCATGGGATAGTGCTATAGAAGAAAAACTTAAAAATACCAACCTAAATAAACCGGATATAGAATTATTAGGTCAATTTGGAAATATATTAGGAAACTCCGATTGCGAGGATCAGCTAAAGCACTTTAAGCTATTTTACAAGCAATTGGAGCAACAGGAGGACGCTGCTGTTGAGGATAAAAAAAAGAACGAAAAGCTTTATAGGAGTCTAGGCTTTTTACTGGGTTTGGCAGTATTTATAATACTTGTTTAAATATATAAGGGAGGTCATAGAAATGGATATTAACTTAGTGTTTAGAATAGCGGGCTTAGGCATTATTATAGCAATATTAAATATGGTATTAATAAAATCTGGAAGGGAAGAGGTTGCTATGATGACTACATTGGTTGGTGTAGTAATCATATGCATTATGGTAGTAAGCCTTATAAGCAAATTGTTTGACAGCGTAAAGACTATGCTGATGTTTTAGGTGACTTGTTATGGATATTATGAGAATTGTTTTAATAGGTATGATAGCGGCAATTCTGGCTGTTATTCTAAAGCAATATAAGCCTGAAATAGCCATACATATAAGTATAGTAACAGGCTTAATTATATTCATATTTATGATAACCAAGCTCAATTCAGTAATTACTGTATTAAGACATTTTGCAAGTAAGGCAAACATTGATATTTTATATGTATCGACTATATTAAAAGTAGTTGCAATAGCATATATAACGGAATTTGGAGCCCAGGTATGCAGAGATGCAGGAGAAGGCGCAATTGCTTCTAAAATTGAATTCTCAGGCAAAATACTAATCATGATAATCTCTATACCTATTCTGGCTGCATTAATGGATATTATAGTCAAAATTATTCCATAATCCAATAAGTTAAGCTTTTTATCAAATAGCATAAGAAAATTTAAGGTGGTAGGAACATGAGAAAAAAAGCATTAATAGCTATTGTATTATTCCTTTTAGTATCTATATTAAGTACATTACCAGTTTTTTGTGATGACAATGATATATTGAAGCAGCAGTTGGATAAAGTGGATACTGAGAATATACAGAAATTTGCAGATCAAATTAACAAGGAAACTAATGGATATTTACCAGATATTCAGGTGAAAGAGATACTGACAGGACTTTTTAGAGGGAATCCAATTGTTAACATTAAAAATACTATAGCAGGAATAGGAAAATATTTTCTGAGAGAGGTGCTGCAAAACTTTAGTCTGCTGGGTAAGATTATTATACTTACAATAATATGTGCATTGCTGCAAAACCTTCATGGAGCCTTTGAAAAGGATTCTATAGGAAAACTATCCTACAATATATGCTATATGCTTATTATTATACTATCAATTAACAGCTTTTATGTAGCAATGGCACTTGGAGCATCCACCATAGATACCATGACAGGCTTTATTCAATCTCTTATGCCTACCTTGCTGGCATTACTATTATCAGTAGGAGGCATTACTTCCTCTACAGTATTTCAACCTGTAATTTTTACTACAATAAGTGTAGTTACTACACTTATAAAACTTTTAGTAATACCTATGATTTATTTCTCTGCGATACTTTCGATACTGAATAATCTTTCTGACACAATAAATATTTCAAGACTTGCTGCACTGATAAAGCAAGCAGCATTAGGAGTTCTAGGCTTGATTTTAACAGTGTTCTTAGGAGTAATATCAATTCAGGGAATTGCATCATCATCACTAGACAGCGTAACCCTAAAGACAGCAAAATTTGCTGTTGACAATTTCATACCAATTGTAGGAAAGTTTATGACAGACGCACTAGATACCGTAGTTAGCTGCTCGCTGCTTATTAAAAACGGAGTAAGCTTAGTTGGACTATTGGTATTAATACTAATTTGCATATTTCCGTTAATAAAGATGTTCTCGATTATACTTATTTATAAAGTATCAAGCGCACTTATACAACCAATATTAGATAATCAGATTGTACAGTGCTTAAATGATATCAGTAATTCTTTATTAATGCTGCTTGCATGCGTTATTGCAGTAGGCGTGCTTTTCTTTATTGCTATTACAGTAATAATGGGTGTAGGAAATATGACAGTAATGATGAGGTAGGTAATGGCAGTGATAGATTTTCTTAGAAGCTGGATAACTAATATTGCACTGGTCATGATATTTATAACTCTGCTGGATATATTGATGCCTAACAGTGATATGAAAAGATACACAAAGGTTATTGCAGGTCTGATAATAATTTTGGTTATTATTAAACCTTTCCTTATGATTAAAAGCTTTGATACACAATTTAGGATGAAGGTTTTGGAGACTACAGCACTTTTAGATGTAAACATTGAGAATAAAGGCAGAGAACTGGAAGAATACCAGAAAGCACAGGCATTGGAGCTATATAAAGCTAATATTGTAAAGCAGATAAAAAATGTAATAAGTGAAAGTAACTCAATCAATAAAGAAGGAATAGACATTAAAATGCATATAGACAGTGAAGCAAAGGGTATAGAATATGGAACCATAAGGAGCATGATAATAACAATCAGCCATGCAGATAAATCAGTAATATCTGTCAGTAAAGTGGAAAGCATTAAAATAAGTAGTGATAAAAATGTAATTAATGAAAATAATGGTGAATATAATTTGAATGACAGTAATTTATGCAGCCAGATTAAAAACAGTGTCCATAATTATATAGGCTTAAGCAAAGAAAGCATTACTGTAAAAATACAAGAGTAAAGTTGAATGGAGGCAAAAGGATGAAATTTAAGGATTGGTTAAAGGAGAAGTTGAACTTAGAAAAGCTATCCAAATTCGGTCTTTCTAAAAAGACAATGATTAACCTTGTAGTATTATTTTGTATAGGTATAACACTTTTAATAATTTCAGACTTTTATAAGGATTTATATAAAAACGAAAACAACAGCACTCAAATAGATAATGCAAATGATAATATTAACAATAACTCTATGGAGCAAAAGGACAATGCAAATATCAGCACAAACAGCAGTGATGTAGATAAGCTAGAGGAACAGCTCTCAGCGATACTCAGTAAAATACAAGATGCAGGAGCGGTATCAGTAATGATAACCCTGGAAAGCAGCTCTGAGTTTGTACCTGCAAAAGATGAATCAGTATCTGATAAAGTTACCAACGAAAAAGATCTAAATGGGGGAACAAGAATTATAAATGAATTAAATACTAACGATAAAGTGGTTTTTAAGAATACACAGGAAGGGAACTCAGAGCCTCTAATAGTAAAGGAAATAAATCCACAAGTCAAGGGGGTTATAGTAGTAGCAGAAGGGGCAAAAAACCCTAAGGTAAAGCTAAAGCTTACACAGGCTGTTCAAACTGTCCTTGATATACCAGCTTATAGAGTAACGGTATATGAAGGAGTAAATTAAGTGTATATAGAATAAGGGGGTAACAAAATGCAGTTAAAGAAGAAAAATATTGTAATACTTTCTATGATACTATTATTATTTGTAATCGGTTATGCATATAATATGCTCAGTGACAAGTACATAACAGCAGATGAAAACTTTGCAGTGGATGATCCATTCTTTTATATTGAGGATTCAGACTTATCAAAGAATACTGAAGCAGTCTCAGTTGTAGAGCATGGAGAAGATACAGCATCAACAGAAATCAAGGATAGTACAGTAGCCAGCGAAAGTTATAATCCTTTTAAGGAAGCCAGCAACGTGGCAGTAGTTCAAAATACTGATCATAATATTGCTGTATCCTCAGCCAGTGCGGCTTTCTTTGCAGAATACAGATTAGAAAGAGATAAAAACAGAAGCAGAGAAGTAGAAATGTGGTCTGACATAATAAATAACCAAAATTCAGAACAAACCTTTAAAGAGCTTGCACAGCAAGAGCTTGTAAAAATAGTTGCACTTACAGAAAGGGAAATGATGATTGAAAACCTCATAATATCCCGAGGCTTTAATGATGCGCTGGTGTTCCTGACTGATGATTCAGCTTCCGTAATAGTAGAGACAAAAGAGCTTACGCAGGCACAGGTTGCTCAGATCCAGGATATAATAGTCAGAAAAACAAAGCTAGACCCTATGAATATAAGAATCATGACTAAAAACTAGTACATATTTATAGGGAAGCAACCATAAGACTGAACTTATTCACGGTTATTTATTGCTTCCCTCCTAGGTTTTCAGCTTGGAATAATCTAAGTTTCAGTTAGAAATCCTATAACAGCTTTATAAGAATCATAAATAGATTTATATTCTGCTGAAATATTTAGTAGAACGCAAATCTATATTTGTAAATATCTTCGTATTTTGTTATAATAATTGCATAGTATAATTTTAGTAAAATTCCACAGGAAAAAGTTTATAATATACCAAGAGGTGATATAATGGAAAAAGAAATAAAAGTTGACAGTTTTGGCGTAGTAAGAATAGCAGAAGATGTTGTGGCTACAATTGCTGAATTGGCAGCAAAGGAAGTAAAGGGCATAGTTAGCATGAGCGGAGGATTAGCTGATAGTATAACAGAAATCCTTGGCAAAAAGAATCCATCCAAAGGAGTAAAGGTTGAGGTAGGAGAAAAAGAAGCCTCAGTAGATTTGTATGTCATTATGGAGTATGGTGTAAGAATACCTGATGTGTCATGGCAAATCCAAGAGAATGTTAAGAAAGCTGTTGAAACTATGACCGGCTTATCAGTTGTTGAAGTAAATATACATATACAAGGTGTATTTATTCCAAAGGAATCAAAAGAGCAAAAGGAAAGTAAAGAGCTTAAGGAAGCTAAGGAGAATAAAGAATAAGTCTTACAAACATAACCCTCTGATATTTCAGAGGGTTATGCATTGTATAAATTATAACTATAGATAACCAACTCTAAAACTCAAAATACTTTTCGTTAAGAGTTGATAATCTCTTTGTGAGAAACAACTGGAGAGTTTTAATTTTGAAGTTGTTTCTCTATATAAGTTCAAATATAAATATAATTATTGTATGTTAATAAATAATGTAATAAAATAATGGTAAAATTATAAACAAAAGCATAAGTCGTAGGAGGAAATATGAGTAGAAGACTATCAAGAGAATATGCCATACAGTTTTTGTTCAGCTTTGATTTTAATAAAAATGAAAACTTGGAGAGCATGATAGAAGAATTTTTTGATATGAAGGATAACTATCTGGATGACGAAAAGATCGAGAGATTATCAAATGGAGATAAGAAATTTGCTTTGGAAATAATACAAGGTGCTTTATCAAAGCTGGATGAAATTGACGAAATTATAAAGCACAGTGCCATAGGCTGGAAAAAAGAACGTATTGCAAAAGTAGATCTTGCCATATTAAGGCTGGCTATCTATGAAATACTGCATAGACAAGATATACCCAGCAGCGTAACTGCTAATGAGTCTATAGAGCTGTCAAAGAAATTCAGCACAGAAGAATCCAGCAGCTTTATAAATGGTGTTTTAGGAAGAATAATAAGAGAAAAAGCCTCAGACAATAAAACACTAGAGCAAAACCCACAGGAGTAAGCTATGTATTATATTGGACTGGATACAAGCTGTTATACTACTTCTATTGCAGTTGTAGATCAGAATAAAAAAGTAGTGTTTGATGAAAGAATTATCTTAAAGGTTAGTGAGGGTGAAAGAGGACTCAGACAATCTGACGCTGTATTTCAGCATAATAGCAATATAGCTGAATTAACAGAAGCATTGTTTAAGACTATTAGTTTATCACAAATTAAGCTTATTTCAGTAAGCAGCAGGCCTAGGAACGATTTTGGTTCTTATATGCCTGTTTTTACTGTAGGTTTAAATACAGCTAAGATAATGGGAAGATGTCTGAATATACCCATAATAGAAACCACCCACCAGCAAAGCCATATTGCCGCAGGAATATGGTCATCCAAAGCGGTTTTGAGGGGCAGCTTTTTAGTATATCATATATCAGGGGGTACCTCTGAACTGTTATTGGCAGAAAATCAGATGGGAAAATTAACAGTAATTGGCGGAACCAATGATTTAAATGCTGGACAATTTATTGATAGAGTCGGCGTATCCATGGGTCTGAAATTTCCATGCGGACAGCAGATGGACAATCTTTGCGACTTCTACGCATCCGACAGCCTTAGTATACCTGTTTCTATCAGTGAATGTTATATGAGCCTTTCAGGACCGGAATCACATGTTCAAAGATATATTAAAAGCCGTCAAATAGATGAAGCACTTAAAGCATCAGTATCTAAAGGTGTTTTTTTATGTATTGCTAAATCACTGGAAAAAACTATTATAAACGCAGTGAGAAAATATGAAACAGCAGATGTTTTGATAGTTGGCGGTGTGGCATCTAATAAGCTTATTAAAGAATATATTTATAGTAGTAAGGCTTTTAAAAGCAATAATATCAGGCTGTTTTTCTGTGAACCCAGATATTCAACTGATAATGCCTTGGGAACAGCCTTAATCGGGGTTGATGCTGAAAAGCTATTGGAGGTCTAAATGAGCAGTAATAAAGTTTTAACTGTAAAACAAGTAAATGACTATATAAAAAATATAATGGAAAATGATATTCTACTATCACATATAAGTGTAAAAGGTGAAATATCAAACTTTAAGCTTCATTCCTCTGGACATGCATACTTTACCTTAAAGGACAGTGATTCCAGAATCAAATGTGTAATGTTCAAGTCCAATTGTATGAAGCTTAAATTCATCCCGGAGGATGGACTGGCTGTAATAGTTAGAGGGCATTTTTCTGTATATGACAGAGACGGACAATATCAGCTTTATGCTGAGGACATTGCACCTGAGGGGACAGGAGCACTATATAAGGCATATGAGCAGCTTAAGAAAAAACTGGCAGCAGAAGGCTGCTTTGACAGCGATATCAAAAAGAAGATACCTTTTTTACCTCAAAATGTAGGTATTGTTACCTCTCCAACGGGAGCGGCAGTAAGGGATATAATATCAATTATCAAGCGCAGGTGTCCCATAGTAAATATAATACTATACCCGGTTCAAGTACAGGGCGAAGGGTCAGCCTTTGAAATATCAGAAGGCATTAAATATTTTAATAAAGAAAAAAATGTTGATGTAATAATCGCAGGAAGAGGCGGAGGCTCTATAGAGGAGCTTTGGGCATTTAATGAGGAAATTGTTGCTAGAGCCATATACGAATCTGAAATTCCAGTAATTTCTGCTGTAGGTCATGAAACGGATTTTACAATAGCAGATTTTACAGCGGACATACGAGCAGCTACACCTTCGGCAGCAGCGGAATTAGTTGTACCAGATATCAAGACATTGATAAGCAGGCTGAGTCAAGCCAGCTATCAATTAAATAATGCAATTAATAATTTTATCTCAGAAAGAAAAATAAAAATAGAATATATTTCAAGAGACTCCGCCTTTAGAAAAGTGGAGCAAAAAATAATGAATTATAATCAAACGCTGGATATATTAAACAGAGATTTAGAAAATAAGCTTTTAGAGCTTTTGAAAAACAATAAAAATAAGCTTATTATGAATATTGAAAAGCTAGACATACTTAATCCTGCCTCAGCAATACTAAGAGGCTATGCCGTAATAAGAAAGCAAGAAAATAAATCAATAATTTCATCTGTTGATCAATTAGAGTCAGGAAGCATTATAGAAATAGAGCTTAAGGATGGAACTGTGAGCGCATCTGTTGAAGCAAAGCAAAAAAAAGCTTTTTAAAAGAAGAAAAGTATTTTGAGTTTTAGAGTTGGTTATATATATGAAATCGCCAGTAAAATTAGAATTATTAACACTTGGGAGTGATATTTATGAAAAATAATACATCATTTGAAAAAGCCCTTGAAAGATTAGAAGAGATAGTAAGAAAGCTTGAGTCTGGGGATATCTCTCTGGATGAGTCCATAGAAATATATCAGGAAGGCATTACCCTGTCAAAATACTGTTCTCAGAAGCTTAATGAAGCAGAGGGAAAGGTTATGACTATTATGAACAAGAATGGAAATAATATGGAGGAATTCAAAATTTCATAGCAGTGAACCATGCTATAGTATTTTTTTGTGCAATATGGCACTTTAAAATAGGATTTATACCGTATATACTATAGAGATTAACAACTCTTAATGAAAAGCATTTTGAGTTTTAGAGTTGGTTATCTATATAGAGAAACAACTTCAAAATTAAAACTTTCCAGTTGTTTCTCACAAAGAGATTAGCAACTCTTAACGAAAAGTATTTTGAGTTTTAGAGTTGGTTATCTATAAGGAGGAAGTGTTTTGAACCTTCAAACATATTTAACAGAAAAGAAAAGTCTAATAGAAGAGAAGCTAAAGGCAATAATTCCAAGCTATGAGGATATACCAGTGATAAGTGAAGCTGTTCAATACAGTTTGCTGGCAGGCGGCAAGAGATTAAGACCTATACTAGCCCTAATGGCTTGTGAATTGTTTGACGGTGATATAGAAGCTGCTCTGCCTTTTGCTTGCAGTCTTGAGATGATACATACCTATTCTCTGATACATGATGATTTGCCCTCTATGGATAATGACGATTACAGAAGAGGAAGGCTTACAAATCATAAGGTATATGGAGAAGCATATGCAGTGCTTGCAGGAGATGCACTATTAAACTATGCCTTTGAAACAATGCTGGAGGTAATAAGCAGTAATCCAAAAGCAGAATTTATCAGAGCAGCAAAGACCGTCAGCAGGGCATCAGGAGTTTCGGGCATGATTGGCGGACAATGCATAGATTTATATTACGAAAATAAGAAAATAGATTGTAATATACTGGAGAATATGCATAAAAAGAAGACTGGAGCTATGATTACAGCAGCCTTGGAAGTAGGAGCCATTATAGCAAATGCTGAAGAAAGTGATATTAATAGAATAATAGATTTTGGCAATTGCATTGGATTAGCCTTTCAAATTGCAGATGACATATTGGATGTTACCGGCTCAACTGAGAAGCTGGGTAAAAAGGTTGGCAGTGACTTAAATAATAATAAGTCTACCTTTGTAACATGCTTTGGATTGGAAGAATCAAAAAAAATGGCAAAGGAGCTTATTATTAAAGCAAAAACATTAATCGGTGAATATGGTAATAAAGGTATGCTTCTAAAAGAGCTTGCTGAATATATTATTGATAGGGATATATAGTTAGTGATATACTATATAAATGGCAAAAACGATTATAATAAGCTGGATTGCCATAGTTTAGCTATAGATTAAACAGCACAGGAAATTAACACTAACTTATATATTTTTACTTAAGGAGGATTTTAGGTGACTTTTTTTGAAAGAGTGCTTGATAATAAAGTACTTTTGACATGTATGACTGCATGGTTCTGCGCCCAGCTTATCAAAATTATTCTTACGCTGTATAACAGCAGAAAGCTGGACGTAACACGCTTTATCGGCTCAGGCGGTATGCCTAGCTCACATACATCATTTGTAATGGCACTTGCAACATCCATAGGTAAGCTGCATGGCTGGGAATCATCTATATTTGCTTTAGCTTTATGCTTTGCATTAGTAGTTATGTATGATGCCGCAGGTGTAAGAAGAGCCGCAGGATATCAAGCAAAAATTCTTAATATGATAATCGATGATCTGGCACATCATAAACCATTAGGAAACGAACGGTTAAAGGAGCTTATTGGTCATACCCCTAAAGAGGTGGTGGCTGGTGCTATACTGGGAATTATTATCGCCAATTTGCTTATATAGAAAACTTTTAGAGTTGGTTATCTATAATGTATTTTCTATATATTTAATATAAAAACAAGAGGGAAAATTATGTATTCATTATTAAACAGCATTAATTCAAGTGAAGATATAAAAAAGTTGAATAACGATCAGCTTGGGCTTCTAATAGATGAAGTCCGCAGATATATTATTGAAGTAGTATCAGCAAACGGTGGTCATTTGGCATCAAACCTAGGGGTGGTAGAGCTGACAGTAGCTCTGCATAAAACCTTTAATACCCCTGAGGATAAGATAGTATGGGATGTGGGACACCAATCCTATGCTCATAAAATTCTGACGGGAAGAAGAGATGAATTTAAGACACTAAGGAAATTAAACGGTATAAGCGGTTTTCCGAAACGAGATGAAAGCGAATTTGATGTTTTTGACACTGGTCACAGCAGTACATCCATTTCTTCAGCATTAGGCATAGCAAAAGCACGAGATCTAAGAGGAGACAAACATTCTGTTATAGCAGTTATTGGCGATGGAGCATTAACAGGGGGTATGGCATTAGAAGCCCTTAATCATGCAGGAGATTTTCCAACTAATTTGATTGTTGTGCTTAATGATAATAATATGTCAATTTCACGCAATATTGGTGGTATGTCCAATTATCTTAGCAGAATAAGGACAGTACCTGCATATTTCAAATTTAAGTCAGATGTTGAAGAATTGTTAAACAAGGTACCCATAATAGGGAATCCGCTGCTAAAAACCGCAGAAAAGCTTAAAAACTGGGTAAAATATCTACTGGTACCAGGTATACTCTTCGAGGAGCTGGGCTTCAAGTATCTAGGTCCTATAGATGGACACAATATATCCCACCTTGAGGATGTGCTGAAAAGGGCTAAAAGTATTGATGGATACCCTGTTCTTATTCATGTTATTACAAAAAAAGGCAAGGGTTATAATTATGCAGAAAGGCTGCCTGAGAAATATCATGGAGTAGGACCCTTTGATCTTGAATCAGGAGAAGTTATCACAAAAAGTAATAAAAGAAATTATTCAAATATATTTGGAAATCATATAGTAAGCCTTGCTGAAAAAAATGATAAAATTTTAGCAGTTACCGCAGCTATGCCTGACGGTACAGGATTAACTGAGTTTTCAAAAAGGTTTAAGGACAGATTTTTTGACGTCGGCATTGCAGAACAACACGCAGTTACATTTTGTGCAGGGCTGGCGGTTGGAGGCTATAAGCCGATATTTGCAGTGTATTCTACATTTCTGCAAAGAGCTTATGATCAGATAGTCCATGATGTTTGTATGCAGAATCTTCCTGTAATACTTGCAGTTGACAGGGCAGGAATAGTAGGTTCCGATGGTGAAACCCACCATGGTGTATTTGATATTTCTTATTTAAGGCACATACCTAATATAACTATTATGAGTCCCAAGGATGGCAGGGATTTAGAGGAGATGCTGGAGCTTGCTGTTAAGCTTAATTCTCCAGTCGCAATAAGATATCCAAGGGGAGATGAGCCGGAATTTGACATACCACATACTGCTGTAGAGCTTGGACGTGCAGAAAGCCTAAAGGATGGCAAGGATGGAGTAATAATAGCAGAGGGCAGAATGGTTGCATTAGCTTATGATGCAGCAAAAAGGCTGAAGGATAAGGAGCTTGAAGTAGCTGTAATAAATATGAGATTTATAAAGCCTATGGATGATACGACCCTTTTAGCTCTGGCTCAGAAATATAATAAGATATATACAATTGAGGACAATGTACTTGCAGGAGGCATGGGAAGCGGAATACTGGAATTTTATAATAGTAAAGATATTAAAACAAACTTAAAGATTTTTTCATACCAGGATAAATATATAAAACAGGGTGAAATAGCAGAATTGCAGCAAATTGAGGGAATGGATTCTGATAATATATATAACAGCATACTAAAGGATTTAACTTCTTCTAAATAAAATATCCTTTAGAAGCTGCTTTCTATATAGTTTATTTATAAAATTACAGCTCAGGCTGTGGCGTTTTTTTTGAAAGGAGCAGCCATGGAAGGAAAAAAAGAACGACTTGATATATTAATCACAGAAAAAGGTATGACAGACAGCAGGGAAAAAGCTAGAAGTCAAATTATGTCAGGCATTGTATATGTTAATGGATTAAAGGTTGATAAACCCGGTACCAAGATAGCGGCAGACTCAGCCATAGAGATAAAAGGCAATGCGCTGCCATATGTAAGCCGGGGAGGATTAAAGCTTGAAAAAGCAATAAACCATTTCGGTATAAGCCTTAAAGGGCTGATAGGAATTGATATAGGTGCTTCAACAGGAGGCTTTACGGACTGTATGCTGAAGAATGGTGCTGTAAAGGTTACAGCAATCGATGTAGGTTATGGGCAGCTTGCATGGTCACTAAGAACAGATAGCAGAGTTGTATGCATGGAGAGAACAAATATCCGCTACGTTACACCGTCAATGCTTGAGGAATTAGCTGATTTTGCATCTATTGATGTTTCTTTTATATCACTGACAAAGGTGCTTCCAGCAGCTAAAGACCTGCTTAAAGAAAACGGCAGACTCGTATGCTTAATAAAGCCGCAGTTTGAAGCAGGTAAGGAAAAAGTAGGTAAAAAAGGTGTTGTAAGAGATCGGAGTGTACATCATGAGGTTATTACAAAGATAACAGAATTCTGCATGAAGGATTTAGCATTAAGCATTATAGGACTTACATACTCGCCAATAAGAGGACCAGAGGGAAATATTGAGTATCTGCTGTATATTTCAAAAGAAAATATAGTTGATGGAATAATTGATATTAACAACGTAATAGACAGCATTGTTGATGAAGCAAATGGTTTTCTATAGACAATATCAAGGATGTTAACTTTACAAAGGTTTTCATCCTTTTTATATAAATTCAAAAGGGATATTTGCTTGGATTAACTAAAAAGTACATTGACCTTTACTTTTTTTATAAAAAAAGTGGATAAAATTTCTTATTTAATATAAAATTATAAATAGTGAATTACTTTTATAATTATGCGGGAAATAACAAATATTTCTATTAGGACTGGAAGGTGTTCGCAAAACTATGAAATTCGGCATAATACCTAATCTTAGTAAGGATATTGACTTGAGTATTACAGAAGGTATAGTAAAATGGCTTAGTGATAAGAAGCAGGAGATAATACTAAACGAAACTATTGCACATAAGCTGAGTATGCCTGAATTATCGCATCCCATTGAATATATGTACTCTACTGCTGATGTGATAATTGTATTAGGGGGCGATGGAACGCTTCTTAATATTGCGAGACAATCATGTCTTTATGGTGTGCCGCTGTTTGGCATTAATTTGGGTCACTTGGGCTTTCTTACCGAAACAGAAGTCCAGGATATGTACTCGGTATTAGAAAAGGTTATAACTAGAGAATATAGAATAGAAAAAAGAATGATGCTGGAAGCCAGCGTAGAAAAGGACAATATTCTGCTTGGTAAATTTACAGCTTTAAATGACATTGGAATTGCGAGGGGTACTTTCTCAAGAATAATCAGTTGTTCACTTTTTATAAATGATAATTTTGTTGATTTATATGCTGCTGATGGTCTGTTAATATGCAGTCCCACAGGTTCAACCGCATATTCATTATCAGCGGGAGGACCCATTGTTAGTCCATTGGTAAAAGTACTGATAATTACGCCCATATGTCCCCATTCACTACATTCCAGATCAATCGTAGTAGCTGAGGAGGATGTAGTCAAGGTTGAGGTTTGTGAAAACAGCACAGAAGTTATGCTTACAGTTGATGGACAGCATGGATACAAGCTTAAGCCGGGAGATATTGTAACTGTCAGGAAATCTCAATATAATGCAAATTTAATAAAGCTAAATAAAAGAAACTTTTTTGATGTATTAAGAAGAAAAATGACAGAAAGAATGAATTACAAAAATTGTTAGTATTTTGAGGAGGTAAAATATGAAAATTTCCAGACATGCAAAAATACTTGAGATCATTGATCGAAATATTGTAGAGACTCAAGAAGAATTGGCAGATGAACTTAAGAAAAATGGGTTTAACGTTACACAAGCTACTGTATCAAGAGATATTAAAGAGTTAAGACTAATTAAAGTATTATCTGAAAACGGAAAATATAAATATGCTGCATTAAAAGAGCATGATACAATGTTAAGTGAAAGACTTGTAAAGGTTTTTTCAGAATCTATGCTGAGCATTGATTATGCTGGCAATATAATAGTAATAAAGACCTTCTCAGGAGCTGCCGGAGCTGCTTGTGAGGCCATAGATGTCTTTGATATTAAGGATATTGTTGGAACATTAGCAGGTGATGATACTATATTTATTTTGATTAGAGACGCTGCAAGTGTTGAACATGTAATGGAAAGATTTAAAAAGCTGATGAAATAGGTGAAATGCATGCTGCTAGAATTAAATATCAATAACTATGTATTAATTGAACAGGAAACAATTAATTTCACAACTGACCTTAATATTATCACAGGTGAAACAGGTGCCGGAAAGTCATTGGTAATAGATGCGATACAAGCTGTAGTTGGCGGCAGGTTAAATAAAGAGGATATAAGACAAGGGGCTGCCAAAGCAGTTATTGAGGCACTGTTTGCAATAAACAATATTGATGAGCTGCAAGATATTCTTGACTCCTACGGACTAAGCCTTGAAGAGGACAATATGCTGTTAATAACAAGAGAAGTTAATACTTCGGGAAGAAGCATCAGCCGCATTAACGGTCAAATTGTTACACTTTCCATGCTTAGGAGTATAACTGAAAGCATTGTCGATATAGTTGGACAAAATGAACATCAGCTGCTTTTAAATTCAGCAAAGCATATGGACTTTGTTGATAATTTTGGTGATTCATTGATAAATACCTGTAAGGATGATATTAAACAGTTAATATCAATGATAAGGGAAGCTGAAAAAAAGCTTGAAGATATATGCGGAAACACAGCAGAAAGAGAAAGACGTCTGGATCTCTTGAATTTTCAAATTAATGAAATAGACAGTTCAAAACTGAGAGCAGAAGAGGAAAATGATTTAAAAAGCAGAAAAATCCTGCTGTCCAATTCAGAAAAGCTGTTTAAAAATATTAGTGCTGCTTATCAAAAGATATTTAAGGGAGAAGGCAATTTACCAGCCTTAATAGATATCCTAAACCAGTGTACATCATTATTATCAGAAGCAGCGTTTATAGACATGAATCTAAATAGCTTCAAGGATACACTGGAGGGTGCAGTATATCAATTAGAAGATTTGAAAAATGATATCCGCAGCTATAGAGACAATATAGAGTTTAATGACAGCGAAATAGATCTAATTGAAGAACGATTGGATCTTATTAATAAATTAAAGCGTAAATACGGAAGTACTATAAGTGAAATACTAGAATATAGAGATAAATCAGCAGCTCAAAAGGAAGAACTCATAAACAGCGAAAAGCTGGCAACTGAGCTTGAAAAAAAGCTGGAAGAATTAAAAAAATCTTATATTCAAAAAGCAAGTGAATTATCTGAGCTGCGAAAAAAATCAGCAGCCAAGCTGGAAAAGCTAGTTGAAAAAGAACTGCAAGACTTAAACATGCAGGGTGCCGCATTTAAAATAATAGTTGAGTCAGATGATAAAATTATAAGCGTAAAGGGAATAGATAAGGTTGAATTTATGATTTCGCCAAATCCTGGTGAGCCGGAAAAGCCCCTGAATAAAATAGCCTCAGGTGGTGAAATGTCCAGAATAATGCTGGCAATCAAAAACGCATTGTCTAATACTGAGAGACTGTCCTGCATAGTGTTTGATGAAGTAGATGCAGGAATTGGCGGTATTACTGCAACTCTGGTGGGTCAAAAAATTAAAGCTATATCTAAAAATGTACAAACTATTTGTATAACTCATTTACCACAAATAGCATCTTTTGGTCAAAATCACATTCTTATACAAAAAACTATAGAAGACAATAAGACAAGTACAAAGCTTAAAGTATTAAATAAGGAAGAAAGAGTTATTGAAGTTGCAAGAATGATGGGCGGAGATATTAATAATAAATCCTCCTTAAATCATGCCAAGGAACTCATAAAGAATAGCAAATAATCACCTTTAAAGGTGATTATTTGCTATTCTTCATCATTCATTCAGATAATAACTCAATGAATGATTATTTATTACATGAAAAACAAGTATGATTAGTCAAGTATTAAAAGAATAATAAGAGATTAAAAAGGTTAACTTAATTAAGAGAAATTATTAATGAAGGATAGACTCTTCTGGGGAAACAGGAGAGTGATGTTATTGCATAAAAAAAGCGGAAAATCAATTATTCTGTATGTGACAATATTTGCAGTAATATTTATATTTGCAAATTGTATAGCAGCTATATTTAGTTTCCCTGAAGAAATTAATGTTATACAAGGGCAGAGTACGAAGTTAAATGATAGCTTCATTTTTAGTCTAGTTTTGGATAACAATAACCAAAACCACATAGACTTAAAAAATGCAAGTGAAGTTATGTCTTCATTTACCATGATTTATGGTAATAATCAGGGAAAGATTAATGGCAAGGTAAAGCTTTTCAATCTGCTTCCTATAAAAAATGTAGCTCTTAATGTAATGCCTGATTTAAAGCTTATTCCCTCTGGAGAAGCCATAGGAGTTAAAATAGAAGCTAAGGGAGTATTAGTGGTAGGGATGTCCAGTATAAGCACACAAAATGGTAAGAAACACAGCCCTGCCGCAGATGCAGGCTTTGAAATAGGGGATACCATATTGCAAATTGATAATAACCCGATAGAAAAAGAAAGAGACATAACTCAATATTTAAACACTCGCAAAGAAAAAGAAAAGCCTGTCAAGGTTTTAATAAAAAGAGGAGATAACAAAATTGAACTTAATGTAGTACCTGTCTTAAGTGAGGATGACGGAATGTATAAAATTGGTCTATGGGTTAGAGATAGTATAGCCGGGGTAGGTACCATGACATTTTACGATCCTAAATCCAAAGCTTTTGGAGCACTAGGCCATGGTATAACAGATATAGATTCAGGTATGTTGGTTGATATAAATAAAGGCAGCATATTAAAATCAACTGTGGCATCGGTACAAAAAGCAAGAAAAACTATACCAGGAGAAATAGTTGGTTTATTCTATGATGGCGATGATCCATATGGAAGTGTAGATAAAAACACAGCATATGGAATTTATGGAAAATTAAATAGATATAAGCAGGACAAAAACATCAAGCCTATATCAATTGGTTTGAGCCATCAAGTTAAAGAGGGACCGGCAAAAATACTTACAACTATAGAGGGGAGCCAAATAGAGGAGTATGACATTGAAATACAAAAAGTTAATCATCAAAATAGCTCCAGTTCTAAAAGTATGCTTATAAAAATAACAGATCCAAGGTTATTAGAAAAAACAGGTGGAATAGTGCAAGGTATGTCAGGAAGTCCTATTATTCAAGATGACAGACTGATAGGAGCAGTAACACACGTTTTGATAAATGATCCCTCAAAAGGCTATGGAATTTTTATAGAGTGGATGTTAAAAGAGGCCGAAATTGATATAATAAGTTCATATAAGGCTGTTGCTGGGCAGTAAAACTGTCTTCAACAGCCTTTATTTTATAAAATTTTTTTTAGAACAAAAAATATTTTTTTGCATATATATAGAAAAATGTCGAACGCTGTTACAAACTCAATATAATAAATAGGATATTGAAGAGCAAATGCGCCATTAAATAAGATATGATAAAGCTTTGTTTAAAATAATAAATAATTCACACTAATTTAGCTGTCGAATATGGGTGTTGTAATTTGTTTGAAAAAATAGAAAGATTAATGGTAGAAAATAGCAGGAAATGGAATAGCTTTGTCGAATTAAACTAATGCAAAACTAAAATGGGAGGTATACTAATGAATTTCGATAAAGTCAAAATAATGATTGCTGATGATAACAAGGATTTTTGCAGCATACTAAGTGAATATCTTAACGCTCAACCAGATTTTGAAGTGGTAGGGGTAGCAAAGGATGGGCTTGAAGTTATAGAGATGCTTAAAACTATTAAACCAGACATAATAATATTAGATATAATTATGCCGCATCTTGATGGACTTGGAGTTTTAGAAAAATTAAATACCATTGATTTAGAAGTACGTCCTAATATTCTAGTATTGTCGGCGGTAGGTCAGGATAAAATTACTCAAAGAGCTTTAAGCTTAGGGGCCGAATACTATGTAGTAAAACCCTTTGATATGGAAGTATTCTCAAAGAGAATCAGACAATGTGTAGGCATAAAAACAGATGAGCCTGAAAGAAAGAGCTATGTACAGGCTTCAGCGGTGGGATTAATGGCATCGTCAACACCTCATGAGCTTGAAACAGCAATAACAAATATGATACATGAAATAGGTGTTCCTGCACATATAAAGGGTTATATTTATTTAAGAGAAGCCATTACAATGGTGGTTAATAATATGGAAATACTTAGTGCGGTCACAAAAGAACTATATCCATCAATATCAATAAAGTATAATACAACACCCAGCAGAGTGGAAAGAGCAATACGTCATGCTATCGAGGTTGCATGGAGCAGGGGAAGAGTAGAAACTATAAGCAATTTATTTGGTTACACTATACATAATGTAAAAGGAAAACCTACAAACAGTGAATTTATAGCTATGATAGCTGATAAACTGAGATTAGAATTAAAAATCGGCTAATAATATATAAAGTTGAGCATTCCATAAAGCTGGGGTTCTCGACTTTTGCTTTTTTGAATACAATGTACTATAGGTTTTTAGCTTAAAACTTAAATTATACCAAGCTAAAAACCTAGGAGGGAAGCAATGCCTAACCCATGAATAAGTTAAGTTTTATGGTTGCTTCCCTGAAATTATATATTAGTAGGTGAATGAAATGCATGAATTTAAAAATATCTCAGATGATAAGGTTCTTATAGCCGAAATTAAAGGTAAGGTTGACTTAAACGAAGGGGCTAAAATTATTAGCGAGTTTCAAAGCATTATAAGAGAAATAGATACAAACCAGTATACATTCATACTGTGCGGAAAAACTGTAGTACCAGCTTCACTTTTTATAATACCGATGATTCAAAAATTTATTAAACTATGCTACAGCACTCCCTTTAAAAGATTTTTCTTTATAGGGGATGAAGCACAAAATTCTTATGCAAGAAATCTCATAAAAAGCAACAATTCTCAGAATAAGGATATTAAAATACTTTCAAGCATGGAAGAGGCCATGCAGCTTATTTGATACAAAGCTGCATAATAATATGCAGCTTACAGATATTAGTCAATTATATCCACTGTATAATTACGCATTTTATCTTCATTCTCACATCCCTGCTTATAATACCATGTCATAACAGCTTCCTTGATTTCATTAAAATCCCCTTTAACTCTTTCAGGATATATTTTTATTAGTTCCTTTGTATCCTTGTCAACTATTCCAACCTGTACTTCTCTTTCTATTGCCTTCAAACTATTCAACTCCATTCATATTAGGTCTATAAATAATATAGAGAAACAACATCAAATTAAAATATTCCAGTTGTTTCTCACAAAGAGATT
>CALGKJ010000081.1 GCA_937930535.1 uncultured Clostridia bacterium | reverse complement strand
AAAAGTTCCATCTTGTTCCATTTTCTCTAGATCCGTTAATCTATCAATTCTTTTCTTGATAGTTTTAAAGTTGGTAAGCATTCCACCTAACCATCTTTGATTTACAAAGTACATACCAGATCTTTTTGCTTCAGACTCAATAGACTCTTGTGCTTGTTTTTTTGTTCCTACAAAAAGAACGCTTTTTCCAGTAGCTGCTACCTGCTTAACGAAATTATACGCTTCTTCGACCTTCTTAACTGTTTTTTGAAGATCGATGATGTATATGCCATTTCTTTCTGTAAAGATGAACTCTGCCATCTTGGGGTTCCACCTTCTAGTTTGGTGTCCAAAATGTACACCTGCTTCTAGTAACTGTTTCATTGAAATTACTGACATTACATTTCACCTCCTATGGTTTTTCCTCCATGACCATCATTTCACTTGAAAGCTAATTAGCACCACTCAAGCAATTAAGTCATGTGTGAATTTTTCACCTTATGTAGTATACCATATATATTTTAAGTTGGCAATATTTATTTTATTTTAAATTAAATTAAAAAAACATATAAATATCTATTTCAATAATTATATGTTCTAGAATCTACGATTTTAACGTCGAATAGTTGTTATTATCTTAATTATAGTATCAATATCAGCATTTTCAGGTATATAAAAAGTACCTGCCTGAGCCTTACCAGATTTGTCTAATTCATATAGTCTGTCAATAAATGCTTGCTTATCCTTAATCAAACCCTTCTCAATTAAACCATCAGCTATATTATAAGAATTAGAGCCTTTCTTAATATAAAACTCCACTGTATTCTTCTGTTGATTTTCGTCATTTTGAGACTCATCTATATCCTGTTGTTCTGGTTGAGGTGTAGGAGTCGTCACTTCCTCGGGATAAGATTTTTCAATTTCGTTTTTAACCAGCTTCAGGTTATAACGTTCGGCTTCCTTTTCAAGCTGCTCCACTGTAAGACGCTGCTGTGAAGCATTAATATTAATGATGGAGGATATAACAAGCCCTATTCCAACTCCTAATATTATATTCCTTACACTATATTTACTCATTCGAAAATACCTCATTTTTTAATGATAAAATAAGCTTTACCTCACCCTGCCCCATATTCATTTTCTTGGCTATATCAACTACACTTAAACCCTGATTAGCGTAGTCATAGACAGACTGCTGCTTTGGTGAAAGCTTCATGCTGTTTTGCTTCTCTATTGAGTTTTTTTCAATTGATGGCTTATTTTTTAGGGTTATAGGCACAGCTGCAATAATAGGCTTAGCATTGTAAACGTCAGGCACATTCCTCGGATTTATTTGTACCTCCTGAAGACTCTTCATTTTATCTTCTATTTCCTGAACTACCACATCAGAAATGTAGTTCAATTCAGAGATAATTTCTTCTGCATCCTCAACTACCTTTTTTAATTGCTGCTCCTTAACATCTATATTAAAATATAAATCCTCACCCTTTAGTTTTTCAACCATTATTAAAATTACCGCAGCTAGAATGGTTACTATTCCTACTATCATAATTATATAATTAACAAAGTTAGCTGCCATATTTCACCTCTTATATTCTGATATCTATTCTTGTCCCAGATTGTTTTTTTTCTGTGTTCTCAGAACTTTCTTCGTCTTTTTTCTTATTGTTGTTTTTATTTTTCTTGTCACTGTTTTTATTGTCTCTTTCAACTCTTCCTTTTTCTGCTTTTTTTGTTTCATTTACCTGCTTTAGAGTTTTTTGGGTTTGCTGTTGATCCTTTTGCATATTAATAAGCTGATTGTTATATTGATTCTGCGGTTCAGCACTTTTAATCTTTTGTATTTCTGGAGTTTTGGGTATAATCGTCTGCATATCTATTGGTCTGATAGCCATACTATCTCCCCCAACCATATTTATATAATTGATTTAATCTTCATAGGCACCAAATTTTATCTCTGCATTACTTCTATAGAAGGTAACGAATTTCATTGGATCCTTTACATATAGCATGCTGTTCCCTATAATAATCCTGCTTCCAGCATATACCACATCACTAGCTTTAATCTTCCCATTATTTGTTTCTTCAATACTTATTTCTAATTCCTTTAGTTCAGTGGTTAGCTTTTCACTTTGGCTTTGAAGCTGTATTTTTAGTTGTATTGATTTGGATAACAAAAGTCGCTTATCGCTCGGCAATTCAGTTTTCTTACTAATCTTAGTAAGAAGCTCAACGGCTTGTGCAGCTTTTTCCAGATTTTCATTTGTCTGCTTAAGCTCTAATTTTGTAGTTTCATATCTTTTTCTAAGATCTGGATTTACTCCCACTTCAAGCTCTGTTACCGTTGCCATAGGTGAACCAATAACCTTCGCCTTGATCTCCTCTGCTACCTTGAAAACTCCGCCAACCAACAATCCCTTTCTGCCTATAACCTCTAACTTTTTGCCGCATACTACATGACTATGCATGATTGCATCACTATGTATATTACCTTTAGCTTCGATCTTACAGTTTTCCATAAACTTTGCTATTAAGTCTCCTTCACAGTATAGCTCTCCCTTATTCATCCCTTGAATGCCTCTATGAAGAATTATATTTCCTTTAGAAATTATCTTAGCACCTTCAACAACCCCGAAAACCTCTATATCACCTTCTGCATCTATCTCAAAACCAGTAAGAACATTTCCCTTTACTATAACTTTACCTATAAACTTGATATTACCAGTTGAGTTATCAACATTAGCCGGAACCTCATATACCTTAAACACACTTACCTTGCCATCAATAACCCTAACCTCTCCATCTAATGCCGCAGCAATATTAAGTCCGTCCTCAGTTAGCTCTACATTTTTTCCTCTTGGCAAACTTACTTTTTTGCCGTCTTTGGCTGATATATCCTTGCCTAGTACATTCTTTCCAGGTATTCCTGGAGTGTCCGGTATAAGTGATACTAGTTTTTCACCCTTAGTTACATTTTTTATTAAAGACAACTCTCTAAAATTGATTTTTCCCTCGGCATCTATTTTTATTTTTTTCTCTGTAGATACATCAAAATGGTACTGCAGCTCTGCATCTTTTC